>NZ_JBPKJK010000042.1:0-61053 GCF_051756985.1 Saccharothrix sabaoui | reverse complement strand
GAGGCACGGTGTTCCACCTGCCCACGATGGTCGACAGCACCGTCCACACCATCGTCCTGACCGGAGAGCTCGACCACCGGTGCAGCTCGCGGTTGCACGAGGCGCTGACCCGGCTGCGGCTCGCGACAGGCAATCACCTCGTCCTGGATCTGGCAGGGCTGACCTTTGCGACTCCAGCGGGATCAGCGCCTTCATCGTCGCGCATGAACTCGCCTCGAGCGCGAGTGCCGCGCTCGACCTGCTCACGCCTCCCGGTTCGACGGGTGACCACCTTAATCGATTCCATCTGATGGCAGCGCGTACGGATCGCATGCCGTACCCGAACCGGATGCGTCGACCGTGCACGGCTCTTCGACGCCGTGCGTGAGAACCGCCTCGGGTGCGGGGAGGATTCCTACCCGGCCTGGTCACAGGGGCAAGCCACGGGGGTAAGTTGAGCTAGTTCGCGAACGAGGAGAGGTGAGATGAGCGAGGCCCTGCCGTTGGAGATCGGTGTTCACGACCGCGGTGCCGACACGGTGGCTGCCGTCGTGGGCGAGCTCGACTTCGGCACGACCCCTCGGATGTTGGAGGTGGTCGAACCGCTCGCGGCCCAGGGGCGGACGCTGGTGCTGGACCTGTCCGGCCTCGACTTCTGCGACTCCAGCGCACTCAGCGCACTGGTCCGGTTGCACAAGGTCGCCCAGGCGGCGGGCGGAACGCTGCACTTGGCGGCCCTGCGGCCCCAGGTCGAGTCCGCGATCACGCTGACCATGCTGCACCGGCTGTTGACGATCCACCCGCGAGTGCCCGACGTGCCGGGCGGATCGGCCCCGTGAGCGGCCGTCCTCATCGAGGTGTCCGGCACAGCGGCGACTTCGCCTCGTTCGGCCTGTCGGACATGGTGCGGCTGACCGCAGGGCTTCGCGCCGCTGCCGAAGGCGCCGACGACTTCACCTGCGCCGCCACCGAGATCGTGCGACGACTCCGTGACCGTTTCACCGACGAGCGCGGGGAGTCGGTCGTGCTGTCGGCGCGGATGTTCTCCACCCGCCGTTTCGCCACCTTGCCCGACGCGCTGCGGCGGGGCGTTCGCGAACGCGTACCGGGCGATGTCGATCCGGACACGTGGTGCCTCGTGCTGGAAGCGGACTCCGGGATGGAACCGGAACTGAGCACTCCGGTCGCGTGCGATCAAGCCGGTGCGTTCGCCCCGACCTCGGATGAAGCCGCTGCCGCGACGCCGGTAGCCCTCGCGTTGGCCGCCGCGCTCGGAGCGCGGGGCGTGGATGGGACGGTCCACGAGGCGGAGGATCGGTGCGGTGTCTTCCTCATCCCCGATCCTGACGGCAGTGAACACATCCCGGACCAGGACTTTGTCCAGTCCCGCGGCGTTCGCTCGGTGCTGGCGTTCGGTGGTGGGCTGCCGGACGGTGGCCTGTTCTGCGTGGTGCTGGCGGCGGGTGTGCCGATCCTCCCGCGGACCGCGGAGCTGTTCCGGGCGGTGGCCGTCAGCGTTCGCACCGGCTTGCTGGCCCATCCCCTCGCCGGACGCGGTGAGGTCGACGTGGCGGCTCAGCGAGACGCCCTGCTCGAGCACCTGCGCGTGCTGGAGGACACCTCGCGCGAACAAGCGGCCGACCTCGAGGACACGGTCCAGCGGCTGCGCGCCGAAGCGGAACTGGTCGACACCCTCCAGGTCGTCGGCCACCGGCTGACCTCGCAGTTGCACCTCGACACCCTGGTCCAGGACGCCACCGACGCGGCGACCAAGGCCGCCGAGGCCGAGTTCGGCGCGTTCTTCTACAACCTCGTCGACCAGTACGGCGAGTCCTACACCCTCTACGCGCTGTCGGGTGTGCCCAAGTCGGCGTTCGAGCGCTTCCCCATGCCCCGCAACACCGCGGTGTTCGCCGTCACCTTCAACGGCGAGGGCACGGTCCGCTCCGACGACATCACCCGAGATCCCCGCTACGGCCGCAACGACCCCTATCACGGGATGCCGCCGGGGCACCTGCCGGTGCGCAGCTACCTGGCGGTGCCGGTGGTCTCACCGTCGTCGCGGGAGGTGCTGGGAGGGTTCTTCTTCGGCCACCACGAGACCGGGCGGTTCACCGAGCGGCACCAGCAGCTCGCCGAGGGCATCGCGGGTTACGCGGCGATCGCCCTGGACAACGCCCGCCTGTTCGACCGCCAGCGCTCGACGGCCTCCGAACTCACCCACAGCATGCTGCCCACGGTGCCGAACGTGACCGGTCTGGCCATCGCGTCGCGCTACCTGCCGGCGGCCACCGGCTCGGAGGTCGGCGGCGACTGGTTCGACGTGATGGAACTGCCCGCCGGGCGCACCGCGTTCGTCGTCGGCGATGTCGTGGGCCGGGGTGTGACCGCGGCGGCTGTTATGGGGCAGATGCGCACGGCCGTGCGCTCCTACGCCCTGCTGGACCTGCCGCCCTCCGAGGTGCTGCGACAGGCGTCGGCCCTGGCGGGCGTCACGCCGAAGGCCACGTTCATCACCTGCTTCTACGCCGTGCACGACCCCGCCGACGACACGCTGACCTATGCCAACGCCGGTCACCTGCCGGCGGTCCTGAGCCGTCCCGATGGCACGACCGACCTGATCGGCGAGGGCCTGGGCATGCCGCTGGGCGTCGGCGAGGCGTTCCAACAGCGGCAGACGTCGTTCCCGGTGGGGGCGCGTCTGACCCTCTACACCGACGGCCTGGTCGAGCGCCGCGACCGCGACCTGACCACCGGCATCGACACCCTGCTGGCGGAATTGGGTACCCTGCCGCTCGACGTGGACCTCCAGGTCGCCTGCGACAAGCTCATCGACCGGCTCACCGCCGGACGCCACGACGACGACGTCGCGCTGTTGCACGTGCATCGCCTGGAAACGGACCGGCAAGTGGCCTCCATGCCGTTGGACATCGGTCCGACCATCGCGACCAGGGCCCGCGCCTTCGTCACCGAGCAGTTGACCCGGTGGAACCTGGTCGAGGTGCGCGACGCGGCACTGACCGTGACCAGCGAACTGGTCGCCAACGCGGTCGAGCACACCGACCGACCCGTGGTCCTGCGCCTGCACCACGAGAACTCCATGCTGTTCATCGACGTCGCCGACCACGGGACGTCCGGGCCCCGGCTGTTCGACGCGGACCCGGCAACCAACCGGCGCCGCGGTCTTGTGCTGGTCGACGCGTTCGCCACCCGGTGGGGCACCCGCGCCACCGAAGACGGCAAGGTCGTCTGGGCTGAGATCACCACGGTCCGCACCCGAGGCCCACGAGGAACGCCGTGACCGCGATCCCCCTCACCACTGGTTCCGACGCCTGGACAGCCGCTGGTAGCGGGTATCTTCCGTCAGAAGACGCCTCGACGCCGAGCGTTCAGACCCGATCCGGGCCGGCTGCCCAGTCGCCTGCGGGCACGCCGTGCCTGGGAGACGTGTTGTCGCCTCGCGTCGAGCCGTCGGGCGGGGTGGCGGCCAATCGCCGGGGGAAGGTGGCTGAGGCGGTGCACAAGCGCAGATCGGGGTTGGTCGAGCACGGGCGCGGGTTCGGCGCCCACGATCACGTGTGCTGGCGGTACGGCGACGCACGTGACTTCCACGACCGGGTTCGCGAGTTCCTGTCCGAAGGGCTGAGCCTCGGCTACCGGGTGTGCTACATCGGCACCGGTGATGCCGACGGCCTGGTCGAAGACCTCGACGGGATCGACGGGATCGGTGAAGCGCTGAGGACCGGGGCCGCGCAGGTCGCCTCGCTGGATGCCACCTATCCGGTGGGCGCGGTGATCGAGCCCGCGGCGCAGGTGCGGACCTACGCCAAGGCGACGGACGCGGCCTTGGCCGCCGGGTTCGCCGGATTGCGCGTCGCGGCCGACTGCACCTCGCTGGTGCGCACCCCGGAGCAACTGGACGCCTTCTCCCGCTACGAGCACCGGATCGACCGGTACATGGTCGACAGACCGTTCTCGGCGATGTGCGCCTACGCCGCAGACGAGGTGGACGACCAGGCATTCGCGCAGGTAGCGTGCATGCACCCCAACACCAACACCTCCTTCCCCGGCTTCCGCTTGCACGGCGCTGGCGATCGGGTCGCCGCCTTGGCCGGCGAGGTGGACCAGTTCGACGACGACCTGTTCACCCTCGCCCTGCAACGCGCCGACCTGCGCCCCCACGGCGGGCGGTTGGTGTTCGACGCCGCCGGCCTCACCTTCCTCGACCACGGCAACCTGCTGCGACTGTCCCGGCACGCCGCCGCCCTCGGCGCGTCCCTCGTGCTGCGCACCTCCTGGTCCGGAGTGTCCACCCTGGTGGATCTGCTCGACCTGACCAACGTCCGAGTGGAGCGCGCCGCATGACGATCACCGACCCCGGACTCCAGGGTGGGTTCGTCCACCCCGCGGTGTTCTACGCCTCCGACGAGGAGTACTTGGCTTTGCTCGTGCCTTTCGTCGTGGAAGGGCTGGAGCAGGGCCACCCCGTCGCCGCCTCCGTCCCATATCGGCGACTGCGGCTGCTGCACGAGGCTCTCGGGGCTGCCGTCGAGGACGTGCTGCTGCTCGACATGGAGGTCGAGGGCCGCAACCCCGGCCGGATCATCCCCGCCGTGCTGCGCCGGTTCGCCGACAGCCACCCCGGGACCCACGTCCGCATCATCGGCGAGCCGATCTGGGCCGGGCGCACCGACGTCGAGTACCCCGCGTGCGCCCAGCACGAGGCACTGATCAACCTCGCCTTCACCGGCCGCGACGTCACCATCGCCTGCCCCTACGACACCGCCTCGCTCGACGAGCACGTTGTGATCGACGCGCTGGCCACCCACCCGGCGGTGTGGGAGACCGGTCGCCGCTACGACAGCGACCGCTACGCCCCCGACGCCATCGTCGACCGCTACAACCAGCCCTTCGACGTCGCCCCGGACGCCGTCACGCTGAAGGTCACCACTTCGGCCGGCGTCCGTGACGCGCGCCGCGTCGCCACCGAGCACGCAGGCCGTCTCGGCCTGCCGGGCACCCGGGCCGCCGACCTCGCGCTGATCACCACGGAACTCGTCGTCAACAGCCTCCGACACGCCGGCGGCACCTGCCTGCTGAGCGTCTGGCAGGACGGGACCCATCTCGTCTGCAGCGTCCAGGACGACGGCCACCTCACCGATCCCCTCGCCGGTCGCCACCCCGTCGCTCTCGACCAGGACGGCGGCCGCGGCCTGCTGATGATCAACCAACTCGCCGACCTGGTGCGCGTCCACACCACCCCGCGCAGTACGACCACGCACGTGTTCCTGCGCATCGCCTCCTGATGGATTGTCGCGTGAGGTGAGCTTGCGGGGTGGCCATACCGAAGGCGGTGCCACGTCGGAGTGGACCGCCCCGGCGAAGTCGGAGGCCGGATCAGTTGGCTTGGACCGCTGCGCCGGTGTCGGCGGCCGTCCGGGTACCGCACAGCCGAACTGCCGCACATCTGGGTACCGTATGCACCACAGGCAGAGGAATGGACGACATCATGACGGCGGCATCAGACCAGCATCCCCTCGCCGCGGAGCCCGCGGTCGCCGAGCAGGCCGCCGAGGAGGACCTGCGCGCTTTGTTCGGGCAGTCCATCGCCGTGTTCGCCTCGCTGGTGGGGCCTGCCCATGTGGTGGAGGCGGCGAACCCGGCGTTCTTCGCCGCCATCGGCGAGCACCGGGCGCGCACCGGTGTCCCGCTGGCGGAGTTGATGCCCGAACTGGCCGGCCAGGGCTTTATCGCCCTGCTCGACCAGGTCTACCGCACCGGTGAGTCCTACACCGGCCATGATGTGCGGGTCGTGCTCGACACCGGCCCGCACGCGCGGGAGGCGTTCTTCGACTTCACCTACGAGCCGCGCCGCGACGCCGGGAGCGACGTGGTCGGGATCCGGGTGATCGGCGTGGAGACCACCCAGGTCAAGCACGCCCAGCGGCTGATGGCCGAGCACCGCGCCCTGCTCGAGCAGATCGCCCGGCAGGCGCCCCTGACCGAGGTCCTCGAGGGGATGGCCCGCTGCATCGAGGACCTCGCCCCGCAGGAGGTGCTCGTCTCCGTCCTGCTCGCCGATCCCGACGGCCTGCACCTGCGTCACGGGGCCGCGCCCAGCCTGCCCGACTTCTACAACGAGGCCATCGACGGGATCGCCACCGGCGAGGGTGTCGGCTCGTGCGGCACCGCCGCCCACCGGCGGGAGCCTGTCGTCGTCACCGACATCGCCAGCGACCCGTTCTGGGACGACTTCCGCGACCTGGCCGGCCGGGCCGGACTGGCCGCCTGCTGGTCCACGCCGATCCTGGCCCGCGACGGGAGCCTGCTGGGCACCTTCGCCATGTACCACCGCTCCCCGCGCGCACCACAGGACTCCGACCTCGCCCTGGCCCGCGTCTTCGCCGGTACCGCGGCCCTGGCCATCGAACGCCACCACGACGAGCGGGCGCGGCGCGAGGCCGAAGCCCGCGCCGAAGCGGCCCACGCCGAGCTGGCCAAGGCGATGCGCGCGGAGCAGAAACTGCGCGCCGAAGCCGAGCAACGTGCCGTCGCCGCCGCGGAACTGGCCGAGCGGATGCGCGCCGCCGCGGCCGCACAGGCCGCCGCGCCCCATCCCGAGCAGTGCAGGCTCGGCAGCGCCGACGGGTGCACCGCACCCGCCGAGCTCAAGGTCGCCGACGCCTGGGGCGACGCGGCATGGGGCTGCCACGACCACGCCGAGGAAGCCCTCCTCACCGTGCGCTCGGCATTCATCGCCAACGAAGAACTCAGCGGCCTGGCCGCCTACATCAACCGCTGACCCGCCCCAGTACACCGGGCGCCACAGCGTCAGGTGAACACTCTTCGCGACCGTGTCGAATCCGCCTCACAACCCGGTATCCCGCCCGACCTGTCGATCGGGTCGGCTGGAAACCACGATCCGGCGCGGGCGAACTGCCCCTTCTTGGCGATGAGCGCATTCCCAGCCTGCTGCGGCGCCTGCGCGACACCGCCGGGAACGGGTCACGTTGGTAAGGGCCGTCGCCCGGTGGACGAGGTGGTGGCCCTGTCACACACGTGACAGGGCCACCGGCTTCGCGACGCATGCCGCCTGAACGCCCGACCACACGCCCTTGCTCCAACAAGCCGGTGTCGTGACGAGCGATCGAATCCGAGCAGCGACAGGATCGCTCGTTTGCGGCCCTTGAGGTTGTCCCCGCGAACCGGACACTTTCATCCCGGACGACGGTCCGGGCAAGGATGTCCCGTGTCGGACAAGTCGAAGTATCCCGGGCAGTTCCGCAGGAACGCCGTGGAGCTGCCCCGGTCGGTCGGACCGGCCGTCGCGGCAGGTGGCCCGCGAGCTGGGCGTCAACCACAAGACCCCGTGCAACCAGGTCCGCACCGCCAAACAGCTCCAGGCCGCTGCACCGACGGGCGGTGTGTCGCCGATGAGCGCCAAGAGCTGCGGGAACTGCGTAAGCGGGTGGCGGAACCGGAGTCGGAGGACATCCTGCGCAAGGCGGTCGCCTGTTCGCACAGGGGATGGCTCGTTGACCCGCAGCTACCGGTTCATCCCGAACACCGCGCCGTCTTCGGCGCCACCCGGCTGTGCAGGGTCCTGAGCGTCCGGCGTACGGGCTTCCCTGCCTTCGGGGACAACTTCAACGATGGGAAGGGAGCGGCAGATCGTGGAACGGGTGGACGGCTCGGTGCGGCTGGAGTCGCCGGAGGGGAGGGTTGCCGGGTGACCGTCGAATCCCCTGCGGTTGGACCAAGGTCAGGAGGTGACCGCCACGCCTTCGGGCGCGTCGCCGACGGTGAACGGGGCGGCGGGCTTGCCGTCCTTGGCGTTGATCACCGACACGGTGTCCGACCCCGTGTTGGTGATGTAGACGAAGCTGTCGTCGGGCGCGGCTCCGGAGCCCTCGGGCATGCGTTGGACCTTGACGACCTCGAGGGGTTTGCCGGTGGGGCCCAGGACGCTGACGGTGTCCGACCCGGTGTTGGCGACGTACACCCGGCCGCCCGGGGTGACCGAGACGCCGAGGGGCGCGTCGCCGACCTTGGTGGTGCCGCTCGGGCGGTGGTCGCCCGTCTCGATGACGGTGACCGTGTCGCTGCCGGTGTTGGCCACGTACAGGCGCTTGCCGTCCCGGCTGATGGCGATGCCCGCTGGGAACACGCCGACCGGGATGGTGTCGACGGCGGTCTGCGTACCGGTGTCGATGATCGTGACGCTGTCGCCGCCGTGGTTGGTCACGTACACCCGGGAGCCGTCGGGGCTGGCCACCGCGCTGTGCGGGAACCGGCCCACCGGGATGGTCTTCACCGGCGTGTTCGTGGCGGTGTCGAAGACCGTGACGTCGTCACGGCCGAAGTTGGTGACGTAGGCGTGGGTGGGTGTGGCGGCGACGCCGAAGGGGTTGGGTCCCACGGGCACGGTGGCGATGACCGAAAGAGTCCGGGTGTCGATCACCGAGACGGTGTTCGAGGACTCGTTGGTGACGTAGACGCGGTGACCGGACGGATGCGCGCCGACCCCAGCCGGGTAGTCGCCGACACGTACGGTGGCCGTCACCTCGGCCAGTCGGGTGTCGTACACGGTGACGTCGTCGGAGCCGCTGTTGGCCACGAACACCTGGATTCGGGTCGGCCACCGGGGCGAGGTGTCGAAACCGGTGCCGGCCACTATCGCGAGTACCGCGACGGTCACTCCCAACCGGGGAAATCGACTCGTTCGGGTAATCTTTTGAGAAGACGCTGCGTGAAAGCGTGCGCGTGTCGAATAAACGGACATGAGTCCCCCGTGTCGGTTCTTGAACGCTCGGGACGTCGCTGCTCCCGGATCTGCCGTCACACTAACGGCCTAGTGTCGGCCGGTGCTGCCCCAACGCCGTCTTGACCCCGACTTGGGCGAGCGGTCAGGCGTGGCGTTTACACCATAGGAATGACGCGGTGAGCACCGACCACGTCCCACGTGGCGGTCTTCACCAGCCGTTTGAGAGGTCAGCTTCGCGGCGAGGGTGAGAAAGGCGCAGTAGTTGTCGGGGTAACGTTCGCAGTGGATGGTCAGTCGGCGTCGTGGGCCTTGTTCGCGTGTCGCACCGTCCGGTGGAAGCGCCGCGGTCCACGTCGGTGATCGGATGCGCAGGACAGCCATGAGCATGGGCTTGAGTGCTTGGCTGTCCTGCAGGTTCGCGGCCGAGACACCGGCCGTGAACCTGCAGGTCGACACGGTTCGACACCATGTGGATCTTCGAGTCGGGGTTGTCGCGGTCGACCGGGTTCGGACCTGTCATGTCGCCCCTTTTCCCGTCCGCGCCGAGGCGGCGTCCAGGATCGCCCGCGACCGGTCGGCATCCCCGTGCGAGCCGAACTCGTCCGACACGGCCCGGTGCAACCGCCGCCACAACGCCGCCTCGGTCCACTGCGTGAACCGGCGGTGCGCTGCCGGCACGGCCACCCTGAACAACAGTGGCAACTGAACAACAGTCAACTCTGCCCCCCTCGGTCGCCGGTCAGCACGTGGACGACCTGGCGAACACCGCCCGGTCGTCCACCACAGCCGTTCCGCTGCTCTGCGGCCGGGCGGCGAGCTTCGGGAGCAACGATTCGACCCACGCTCACAACTCGTCGGGCGTCAACCGCAGCGACAACCCGTCAAGTCGATCGAAAATCGTGACGCAACGATCAACGTCGTGGCTTGGGTTCCGGGACGTTCGGTGGCGGTGGTGCCGAAGATCCGGCGCGCGCTGCCTGGGCATCGGCCAACAACTGAAATTATTTCACTTCGTGCGTCGGTTCGGCGCAGGCGCGCGATCCGTCTCCGGCGGTTCTTGCGGGATTCCGAAGTGCCCGACCGTCGCGTGACGGCAGCACCTCGTCATAGCGCCGCTGGGAGCGGCGCTGAACGAGGCGGGACCGATTGTTCCTCGCGTTGTGGCGAATCCGCGACAGGGGTCAATCGTCGATCTTGGCGGTATTTTCGCGGCGATGCGCCTTGTGTCGTCGCAACGGAGGTCGGTCGCATGTCGAACGGGCAGTTGACCGGTGAGGTCGTCGACGGGAGGTACGCTCTGGGCGCGCTCTACGGCACCGGCGGGACGGCCGAGGTCTACCAAGCGTTCGACACCGAATTGGAGCGCAGGGTCGCGATCAAGCTGTTCCGGGGCACGGCCACCCGTGAAGACGGGATCAGGCTCGGCCGGGAAGTGGACGTGTCGGCGAGGCTGTGGTGTCCCGGCATGGTCGCGGTCCACGACACCGGGTCGTTTCGGGGCCGTGCGTTCTTCGTCATGCAGGCCGTCGAGGGCGGCACGCTGCGCCGGCGGATGCGCGAGCCGCCTCCGCCGGCGTCGGAGTCGGTCGCGCGGATCGGGGTGCAGGTCGCCGAGGTGCTGGCCCACCTGCACCGGCACGACGTGGTGCACCGCGACGTCAAGCCGTCCAACATCCTGCTCGACCGCGACGACCAGCGCGCCTACCTGGCCGACTTCGGCTTGGTGCTGCAGTCGCAGGCCACCCGGGTCACCCGATCGGGATTCGTGGTCGGCACCCCCGCTTACCTTGCGCCCGAGCAGGTCCGCGGGGGCGAGGTAACCTCTTCCGTCGACGTCTTCGCACTGGGCTTGGTGCTGCTGGAGTGTTTGACCGGCCAACCGGGGTACCTCGGTGGTGACACCGAGTCGGCACTTGCCCGCCTCCACCGCGGACCCCTGATTCCCGATGACCTGCCGGGGCCGTGGCGCGACACGCTGACCGCGATGACCAGCTTGAGTGCCCGGCGTCGTCCCACCGCCGCCGACTGCGCCGAGCGGCTCGCAGCCATGGCCCACCCCTCATCGAGCAGTGCGCGACCGCCGGATGTCGAGCGCATCGTCGTGGCCGAACCTCCGGTCGCTCCTCGAGGCGCGAGGAGGCATCTGCTGCGTGCCGGGGCTGCGGCGGTGTTGACAGCCGCAACAGCGCTGCTGGTCGTCCTTGATTCGACCGACGTCCTGTTTGTCGAGGACAACGGTCAACCGGACATCGGCACCAGCGTCGGACCGACGACATCGACCTCGATGGCCGACCCGCCACAGCCCCCGGTTGCGTCGTCCACCACGGTGACGCGAAAGGCACGGGGAAGCGCGGCCGTGACGGCTACACCCACGGATGCCGAGACACGGACGACACGACTGCCGTCACAGACCGCGCAACAGCACCTGCACGTTGCGCGACAACCACCGCAGACCCTGGTGATCCATCCGGAGTCGTCGACCCGCCCAGCTGTCCCGAGAACTGCGGTCGGCGCCCTTCCGCGGGCCGGTGCCGCACCACGGAACCGCGTGGCGAGGACCGTGGGGTGAGCACCGGGAAGTTGTCGACGACGGACAGCAGGCTCCCGGTGACGGTCGGGACCGCGGACGTCGGTGTGGGCGGTGGACGTGGCGGCGTCCACCACGGCCTCGCACCGGGTCGACGACCAATCCGCGGTGTGTGAGTTGGCCGCGCGGGGGAGGAGCGCCGCGACGGGCGAACATCACCCGTGACGAGTAGTGATCGGCATGGCGAGCGGCCCTGCGCTGTCGTCGACGACGGTACGGGTGACGCCGACATCGCCGGTCCCTTCGGGTTCGGCGCGCCCGATAGGACAGCGCCGTCGACCCGGTCCCCGCACTCACGTCGATCGGGCCGGCGACCCGGACGCAGAGCGCGGCGCTCCGCCTCGACCGGGTGTCGCCGCCGGTGGTCAGAGCGGCGGTGACGCGGAACCTGCGGCGACAGGACGGAGAACGGACTTCGACGTGCTCCACTGCCGCGCACCGTCCAGCGACAGCACGCGATCTTGTGCCCTGGACCTGGTCGGGGCTCGGCTCATGGCCGCTCCGGGTATCCTGACTCGACCACAACCCACTCACTGGCATCCGTCACGCGCTCGCGCGCCCGCTCGATGTACGTGATCACAATGCGGACGGGATTGACGGATGGACGAGCTGGAGGGCCTCAGGACGCGGTTGCGGGTATTGGAAGCGATCACCGACGGCACCCTCCGGGAACTCGACCTGGACAAGGTCCTCGAGGTGCTGCTGTCGCAGGTGCGCGACCTGTTCGCGGTTGACACCGCCACCGTCCTGCTGGCCGACGCGGACGGCGGGCAGCTGGTGGCCAAGGCGGCTTTCGGCCTGGAGGAAGAGGTCTTCCAGGGCGTCCGCATACCGGTGGGCGCCGGCTTCGCAGGGCAGGTGGCACAGCGCCGGGAACCGGTGCAGCTCACCCACGTCGACGAGTCCACCGTGATCAACCCCCTGTTGTGGCAACGAGGTCTGCACAGCATGCTGGGCGTGCCGATGGTGGCCCAAGGCGATTTGACCGGGGTGTTGCACATCGGCAGCACGACCTCGCGCCGGTTCACCGACGAAGAGGTCGAACTGCTGCAACTCGTGGCCGACCGGTTGGCCATGGCGGCACACGTGCACCGGTCGCGGTCCGAGCGGGCCGCCGCCACGATGCTGCAGGACAGCCTCCTGCCCGGGCACCTGCCCACGATCGAGGGCTGGGAGATGGCCGCCCGCTACGTCCCGGGCACCGACAGCGGCGTCGGCGGCGACTGGTACGACGTGTTCCTCCTCCCCGGCGGGCGCATCGGCCTTGTGATCGGTGACGTGGTGGGCAACGGCCTGCCCGCCGCGATCGTCATGGGACGGCTGCGCAGCGCGTTGCGCGCCTACGCGCTGGAGTTCGACGACCCGGCGGAGGTGCTCGGCAAGCTCGACCGCAAGGCCAGCCACTTCGAGGCCCACACCATGGCCACGGTCGCCTACGCGGTCATCGACACGACGGCCCATCGCATGGACCTCGCCCTCGCCGGCCACCTGCCGCCCGCGCTCGCCGTGCCGAGGCGTGAAACCGCCTTCGTCGACGCCCCCCTCGGCCCGCCCATCGGCTACCACCTGGGCGTCACCGGCCGCCGGGGCGCCGGGGTCGACCTGCCGCCCGGCGCGCTGGTCGCCCTGTTCACCGACGGCCTGGTGGAGCGCCGCGAACACGACTTGGACGATCGGCTGGACAAGCTCCGGCAGGTGGTGGCCCCGGTCGCACCGCAAACGGTCTGCACCCGGATCATGGCTACCCTCGTCGGCGACCAGCCCGCCCCCGACGACATCGCCCTGCTGACCATCCGGCACAGCCCCACGCCGGGTTGACCCGGACGGACATCCACCGCCGGACCGACCCGACATATCGAGTCGGAAGTGATCGTCCTCCGGTAGGTCGATCGCTCGTGGTCGAGATCGAGCAGATCAGGTGGATGACGGCTTGATCTGCATCAGTGCGTTGCTCGGCGCGAACTCGAAGTCGCAGACCTGTTGACGTAGCAAGCCCTTCTCGCCCGCACACAACAACAGGGCCGAGGATCGCGGAGTGGACCACCGGGTAGAAATGATCGACTGGTCATGTGCAGGGGGAGTCGCTGCCGCCCTGGTGCGCTCCGGCGATGTCGTTGTGCGGATCCACGCGCTCCGGTCGAGCGGTCCTGGACGTTATCAGGGTGGGGCGGCAGGGCGTCCGGTGGTGTCCGGAACGGCAGCCTGCCCGAATGTGACAAAGTGTGCAGGTCACATCCGCTCGTCCAGGGGCAGGTCGAGACTAGATGCGGTTCCGCGTGTGTCCGTTGCCCGGTCTGCGGTGACCCTGAAGAGGGCCAGGCCCGTGGCGTGCGCGAGCGGGGAGCGGCCGTGACCGCACCGCAGGGCACCGACCTGACCGGCCTCGTCGACGACATGGGGCTCGTGGCGTGGGAAGTCGACGTGGCGTCCCGGCGCTTGACGTTCGTCTCCCGGCACGCCGAGGTGCTGCTCGGGTACCCGCCCGACCACTGGCGCGACGACCTGGACGTCCTCGTCGAACTGGTCCACCCGGCCGACCGCGCCGAGGTGCTGCGCGCGTGGCGCGCGGGCGTGGACCTGGA
The DNA here is from genome assembly GCF_051756985.1 of Saccharothrix sabaoui. Lineage (NCBI taxonomy): Bacteria > Bacillati > Actinomycetota > Actinomycetes > Pseudonocardiales > Pseudonocardiaceae > Saccharothrix > Saccharothrix sabaoui. The sequence goes on along the minus strand of NZ_JBPKJK010000042.1, from coordinate 47,141 downwards.
CTACTTCGAGGTGGAGTTCCGCGCCACCGCCGCGGACGGGCGGCTGCTGTGGCTGCGTACCCGGGTGCAGGTGGTGCGCGACGCCCTCGGCGCGCCGGTGCGAGTGCGCGGGATGTCGGCCGACGTGACCCGGCGGCGGACGGCCGAGCAGCGCAACCGCTTCCTGGAGGCGCTGGAGCGACGGTTGCAGGGTGTGGACGACCCCGAGCGGGTCATGGTGACCGCCACCGCGCTGCTGCGCGAGCACCTGGTCGCCGACCGGTGCGCGTTCGCCCTGGTGGAAGCCGATGAGGACCACTTCGTCATCAACGATGACCACGCAGGCCTGCTGCCGCCCCTGCGGGGCAGGTTCGCGATGTCGGCGTTCGGGGAGCAGGCGCTGCGGGTGCTGCGGGACGGACGGCCGTGGGTGGTGGTCGACGTCGCCGGCGACCCGCGACTGGGCGCGGTGGACCGCGATGCCTACGGGCGCGCCGGCATCCGCGCGGTGGTGTTCGTGCCGCTGCTGCGCGGCGGGCGGTTCGTCGCCGGCCTGGCGGTGCACCAGGCGTCGGTGCGCGACTGGACGCCGGCTGAGGTCGACGTGATCTCGGTGGTGGTCGGCCGGTGCTGGGAGTCGTTGCAGCGGGTGCAGGCCGACCAGGAGCGGCGGGAGAGCGAGCAGCGCCACCTGCTGCTGTTCGAGCGGGCCACCGACGCCATCTGGGTCCTGGATCGCGACTCGCGGTTTGTCGAGGTGAACCCGGCGGCGTGCGTACTGCTGGGCCGCACCCGCGACGAACTGGTGGGCATGAACGTGGCCGACCTCGTGGTGTCCGGTCGGGGCGTTGATCCGGGCAGGTCGAATGCCGATTCGGCCGGCGCGCGCGTGGTCACCGAGGTGTGGCAGGTGCGGCGCGGCGATGGAGGCGTCGTCGCGCTGGAGCTGGGCATGCGCACCACGCCGACCGGGGTGCAGGCCATCGGGCGCGACGTGACCGAGCGGCAGCGCGTCGAGGCCGAGCGCGAGCTGCGGCTGCGGCGTGAGCACGAGATCGTCGAGGCGTTGCAGCGCAGTCTGCTGCCGCGCGAGCTGCCGGTGCTGGACCGGCTGGCGATCGCGGCCCGGTACCTGCCCGCGTCGACTCACGCCCAGATCGGGGGCGACTGGTACGACGTGCTGGAACTGGACGACAACACCGTGGCGCTGTGCGTGGGCGACGTGGTGGGCAAGGGGCCGTCGGCGGCCGCGGTCATGGGGCAGCTGCGCAGCGCGTTGGCGGGCTACCTGCTGGAGGGGCGGTCTCCGGCTGCGGCGCTGGAGCACCTGGACGTCTTCGCCCGGCGGGTCGACGGCGCCGTTGGCAGTACCTGCGCGTGCCTGACCTTCGACCGCGACACCGGGGCGCTGTGCTGGGCGACCGCGGGTCACCCGCCGCCGCTGGTGGCGGACGCGTACACCATGCGGTTCCTCACCGGCGGCCAGGGACCGGTGCTGGGCACGCCGAGACGGGCGCACTACGTCGAGCACACCGCCGACCTGCCCGTGGGCGCGTCGGTCGTGCTCTACACCGACGGCCTGGTGGAGCGCCGCGACCTGCCGCTCGACGAGGGCCTGGACCGACTGCTCGCCGTCGTCCGCGACACCCGCGCCGCCGCGCCCGACACCCTGGCCGACGCCGTCACCGACGTGCTGCTCGCCGACGGCCAGGACGACGACGTGGCCCTCGTCGTCGCGCGTCACCTGCCCTCGTCGCTGCGCGGCGCCCTGCCGGCCCTGCCTCCCTCGCTGGCCGTCATGCGGCGCGAGGTCGGGGCGTGGGCGGCGGTGGCGGCGCTGTCGGTCGACCTGCTCGACGACCTGCAACTGGCGCTGGGCGAAGCCGCGGCCAACGTCGTCGACCACGCCTACGAGGGTGGAACGGGAGACTACGAATACGAGCTAACCACCACTGCCACGGGCGTGCGCGTCATCGTGCGCGACCACGGCCGGTGGCGCACGGTGCCCGCCGACCCGGGTTACCGAGGACGCGGGACGGGCATCATCCACACGCTGGCCGAACGGGTCACCTTCGACCGCGGCGAGAGCGGCACCACCGTCGAGTTCCACCTCACCGCACGGCCTGGCACCCCCGCACCGCCCACACCGGTCGAGATCGACGTGGCCGGCCTGCTCGACGACCCGGCCGACGGCGCGACCCGGCGCGTGCGGCTGACCGGTGACCTGGACCTGCACACCGCGCGCGAGCTGCGCGCCCCCCTGCTGTCCCGCGTCGAGGGCTCCGACCACCGGCCGGTGGAGGTCGACCTCACCGGACTGCACTACCTCAGCAGCTCGGGCATCGCGCTGCTGCTCGACACCTCCGAAGCGGCCACCCGTGCCGGTCGACCGCTGACCGTGCTGGTCGCCGAGGGTTCCGCGCCGGCTCGTGTCCTGTCGATAGCGGGTCTGGAGGACCTCGGCCTGCCAGGACCCTTGGTCGTCCGCACTGCTCCACCGCTGCCTTGACGGTGTGGTCGGAGGCGGTTGCGCGCACCGACGGGCTTCCTGTTTCGGGAAGAAGCCTCTGCGGGGTGGTGCCGTCGGTCCCGATCCCGCCTGGTGCGCAAGCCCGTCGACGACTGCTCTGAACGGGTGCAGATCTCGGTGGCGCGGCGTCGTCGCGAGCGGCGGGGGTAGATCCCGGACATGGGCGTGCCGGTCGAAGCCGTAGTGGCCTTGCTGGTTCTCGTCTGCCTCGGCTTCGCCGTGTTGACCGCGGTGCGTGATCGGGTCGACTTGGTTGTGCGTACCGATGACGACGAGACGATCAGCCGCCCGGTGAGCCCCGAGCTCTTGCGCGGTTTCGCTGTCGGTGACCGTGTGGTCAAACATCCGGGGCAACGTTGGCCGACCCACGTGTGACACCTGACAACAGCGGATGAGGTGGTCAGGCTCGCAGGGGACGTTGCGCCCCCTGGTACATGATCAGCATGAATGCCTATCGGTACGCCTTGTCTGCGAACGTGGTGGTCTCGTGCTCAATCAGCGCGTCGATCAAACCGTGGGTGTGGGCCGCGGTCAGGTCGTGGACGGCGCCCGGCAGTGCCGGCGAGGCCCGTACCAGCCGACCGGCAGTGCCGGCGAGGACCTGGACGTTGACGCCGTGACGATGGTCCTTACCGGAGTAGTACGGCTTCTGGTTCGTGACGCGGTCGATCGGGACCCGGATGCCGTCGAGGATCGCGTAGGCCAGGCGGGCGGCCCGCTCACCGGCGGCGCGGAGGTCGTCGGCCAAGCCTGCGAGGAGGTCCACCGCTTCGCGGACGTAACGCCAGGCGGTGCTGCGGGAAACCTCGAAGCCTGCGGCGACTCGGGCGTGGGTGTCGTCGTTGCGCAGGTGCGCGAGCACGAGCAGCGCCTGTCGCCCGGGCTCCGGACGCCGCCACCGCGACCGGCGTCGTACCCGCTCGGCACGGCTGGGATCGGCCAGGCGGACGGGGGTGCGGTTGGACAGCGGAATCGCGGCAGGGTAGGACAGCGCAGAGAGGCTCCCGGTTGGGCATCGGATCGTGGTCGACTGCTGTCTTGCCGGGAGCCTCGCCCACCGCACTTCCACCGCTCAGCCTGCGCCGTGGCCTGCGATGCCACGATGAAAATGGCTCAGTCAACCGCTCGCATGTCCGCATTCGCGCCCTCGGCGAACGAGCCGTCTCGATCCTGAAGCCTGGCGGCTACTGCGCAGACTCCGCTGCTCCACCACCCGAATCATCGACCTTGACCCGGGACGTCCTCATACTTCACCTTGATGTTGGATGAGGCCGTACAGGGCTCGCTGTCAAGAAGCTGGGGAGGATCCCGGGAAATCTGCGGATAGGTTGGCAGGTGCCACTTCGGAGGTTCACGGCAGGGCTGTCGCGCCGAACGGGGTGTCGGTGATTGCGATTCTCCGGCTGCGCCGATGGAATCTGAGAAGGAAGGTTTCTTTCGTGTTGCTTGCTCGAAGTCGTGGGTTACCCCGATCGGGTTAAGTTCGACGGCTCGTGGTGTCGATTCGGCAGGAACACGCGGTGCTCGTGCGGTCAGGCGCTAACGTACGACCGGGGCATCAGGCGGCTGTGCGTTCGTCGGTGTCCGGCGGGCCGCTATCCGGAGGTCACGGTGCTGCTGATCGGGCTTGCGCCTGAGGAGGGGAATGGGAACCCGACTGGTTACCCGGCTCCGGGCCTCGCTCAAGCGTGTTCGTACCGTGGTCTACCTCGGTGTGCAGTTCGCACTCGTCCTGGTCGGTGCGCTGGTGGCCCAGTACGGGCCGGTCGGCGTCGCGGTCGGTACTTCGATCATCGCCACCGGGGTCAGCGGCATGGTCGTCTACGCCTGGGTGTTGGTCGGTGACGAAGAAGCCGACCGTCGTAGAAATATTGATACCTTCGGGTTCGTCACCGCCTTCCCGCACCGTTCGGTGCAGATCAAGCACGAGTACCAGGCGCGGGTCGGCCGGGCATCACACCGGATCGACATCATGGGGTTCGGCTTGAACTCTTTGCGGGAAGACTTCTCCGGTGTTTTTCGCGAGTGGGCGGCCCGTGTCGAGGTGCGCATCCTGTTGGTCGCTCCTGACGCTCCGACCCGGTCTCACGCGTTCACCGCGCTGCGTGATCGTGAAGAGGGGAACAACCCCGGACGCACCGATGAGGAAATCCGGAGGTTCATCCTCCAGACCGAGCCCTTGTGGCGCGATCCCGACATCCGGTTCGACGTGCGGTTGGCGACCACGTTGCCCAGTGTCAACCTGTTCCGGATCGATGACGAGTGTTTTTGGGGTCCCTACCTGCTTGCACGGGGTAAGCATGGTCGTGCCAGTCGGAACCTGCCCACGATGATCGTCCGACGGCCCGGTTACATGTTCGATTGGCTGGCTGACCACTTCGACGAAATCTGGGCGAGTGAGGACCTGTCGCGTCCTCCGTCACCCGAGGACCTCTCTCGTGGATGAGGTCGTGGTGCGTGCCTACCCGCGGGTGCATTTCGGGCTGGTCGACCTGGGCGGCGCGACCGCGCGCGCATACGGGGGCGCGGGGGCGGCGTTCGCCGCCCGGCCGTCGTGCACACGTGCTCGCCTCGCCGACCGCTTCGAGGCGGGTACCGGATTCTCCGGCGACTCACGCGACAAGATCATCGCTACGATGAGGCGCGCCGAGCAGCGAGGACTCGATGTGCGTGCCGCCGTCACGCTCAGCGATCCGCTGCCCGCGCACACCGGGTACGGTGCCGGAACTGCGATGGTGTTGTCGGTCCTGACGGCTGTCGCACGGTTGCGGGAATGGCCGATCGGCGACGCCGAGCTGATCCACCTCAGCGGCCGTGGAAGGACCTCCGGAGTGGGGTGCTCGACGTTCTTCCGCGGCGGGTTCGTCGTCGACGCAGGGCAGGCGGTACACCCCGCAGACGGGGTGTACCGTCCCTCCAGCGACCCACGGGGCAGACCGCCTTCCACTGTCATCGGGTCGTGGCCCCTACCTGAGACCTGGCGCATCACCATGCTGATCCCGGTGCATGACCGACCGCAGCAAATCGGTTCGGAAGACGATTTCTTCCGTGATTCGACGCCTGTGGCGTCGCATGACGTCCTCACTCAATTGGCGCACCTGTACCACGGCATGCTGCCCGCGGTGATCGACGCCGACCTGGAGGCCTTCGCGACCAGCCTGCGCGAGTTCCAACGCCGGGGGTTCAAGGCCGCCGAGATCGGTGCTCGGCCGCCTGCGGTCCGTCACCTGCTCGACGCGGCCTGGGACGCCGGCGTGGCCGCCGGATTGAGCAGTATGGGACCGGCGGTGTTCCTGGTGCACGACCGTCGCGGTCCCACCGGTCTCGTGTCGTTGGACACGACCGCATGGCGGGTCGCGGGTCCCTACCCCTTCCGCAACGACGGCGCTGCTTGCGAGGTGCGCCCCGGATGACCGATCTGCTCGAAACCGCGCTGACCCCGGTGTTCTTCTCCACCTCCAACCTGGCCAAATTCGCCCAAGCGCGGCTGGTGCTGGCCAGGTTCGGGTTCGATGTCACCCGCTACCTCCTGCACGACGTGGAATACCCGGAGCCCTACGGCGAGCAACGCGAGGCGTTCCTGGGCGCCGGACTCGACGAGGTGATCAAACGCGCCGGCGCGACCAGCATCGTGTTCATCGAGGACACCACGGTCGCCATCCACGCCCTCGGCAGCGCGGAGACGGGGGAGTTCCCCGGTCAAGAGACCAAGGAGTGGTTCGCCCGGACCACGCACGACCAACTCCTCGCCGCGATCGACGCAGCCGGCGGTGACCGCGCTGCCGTCGTGCGTTCGGACATCGCCCTGCACGTACCCGGTCTCGAGCGCTACGTGTTCTTCTCCGGCGCGCAGACCGGCGTCGTCGCCGAGGCGCCGGGACAGGTCCGTCCCAACCTCGCCTACCCGTGGCTGGGGCGCAACGACTTCAGTTCGTGGTTCATCCCCCACGGCGCGGACAAAGTGCTCGCCGCGATGAGCTACGAGGAGTCGGCTCGATTCGACTACCGTGAGAAGTGCCTCCTCGCGGTCGGTCGGCGCCTGGAGGAGTACCAGGCCATCGGCAGGTCGGCGGCCGTGCTGGTCAGGAACCGGCGACCACCGCGACCTGCCGGCCAGGTCAGCCTCATCCCGGACCTGGATGTCGACACCCTGGTGATAGTCATCGGCGCGATTGGAGCGGGGAAGACCACCATCGGTCGACACCTGCTGCTCGAACGTGGCTTCCGGCACCTGGAAGGCAGTGCCCTGGTCGCGCGACTCGCACGCGACCAGGGGATCACCGGCGAGAGCGGCTTCGACCTCGCGGACCGGCTGTTCGCGAAGTGCGGCAGCGACGCCGTCGAACGCCACGCGGTCTGGCCGGACGTCCAACGGCGCGGCGGTCCCGTGGTCTACACCGGTGCACGCACGCTGGAAGGGATCCTGTACCTGCGGACCAAGGCACGTGACGAGGGCATGCGCTGCCTGGTCTGGTACGTCGACGCACCGGAATTCACCCGCCACGTCCGGGTTATCGAACGAGTGCGCGAAGGCGCCCTCGCCGGTGCCGAGGACTTCCACGCCAAGTCCCAGCGCGACATCGCCTACGGTGCGGCTCAGTACGGCGATGTCATCGCCGATTGTCGGATCGGCAACATCCGAGGCGTGGAAACACTGCTCGAGGCCGTGGGACGCGCGCTGGACGAGGACGAGGGAGACTTCGGGAAGTCGGCCCAGACCCGGAGGAAACGGGACATCATCCGCACCCTGGCGACACATTCCTACGACGCTCTTACCCGCCACCATCCCGATCTGGTCACCACCCTCGACGACGGCACTAGCAGACTGACCGCTCGCGGACAGGTGTTGCAGCAGCTCGTGGGCACCAAATCGCCACCGGTATGGGCACCCTGGGGAAAGTGGCCCGCGTCGCGACCGCCGCACCCGTTGGTGTGCCACCTCCTCGACGTCGCACTGGCGGTACGTGCCCTGTTGCCGCGGTTGGTCGGACCACGACACCTCGCTGAACTGCGGGCCGGATTCAGGCCGCTGGGTGATGCCGACGGATGGATCGCGCTGCTGTGCGGGCTGCACGACATCGGCAAGTACAGCCCCGCCTTCCAAGCGCTACGAGCAGATCCGGCGATCGCACGACTGGGCGCGGTGGCCGCTCGTGACATACGGGCCGCCCAACCCGCGACCGTTCCCCGGTCGAGCACGCCTCACGCGCTGCTGACCTCGCTGCACGTGATGCAGATGCTGCAACCCTGGGGGGCCGATCCGGCTGTGGCCGCGGAAATCGCGGTTGCGTTGGGCGGCCACCACGGGCACCTGCCTACGCCGACCGACCTCGCGGAGGCACGCGACCGGACTCAGGATCATGGTGGCGACACCTGGCGGCTGTGGCGTGATGACATGGTCTTGGCCGTAGCGGCAGCACTGGGTCTACCCGATCCGAGGACACTGTCGTGGTCGCAGGTCCGCATCGGTCTGGGAGCCGCCGTGGCCCTGACGGGTCTGACCACCGTGGCGGACTGGCTCGTCTCCGACGAGGCGAATCACTCCTCACCGCAAGAACCGGTCGACCTCGACGATTACGTCCGACGTGCGGCCACACGCGTCGAGCGTGCGATGACGAACGCGGGACTGCGATCATGGTCGCCACCTATCGGCGTGGGTGGTATCGGACCAGGGTTCGCCAAGTTCGGCGCCGACACCGCGTCGGCCGACACGGCGGCCGCCGGCGGGGCATCCGCTGTGGCCATGACCATGGCAGAGCACTGGCGATCACCGAGCATCACCATCATCGAGGCGCCGGTCGGTACCGGAAAGACTCGGGCAGCACTCCTCGCCGCAGCGACAATGGCGCGCGCCCAAGGACTCGGCGGCGTGTACATCGCCTGCCCCACACGAGCGACCCGGGACCGGATGACCGCGGTGCTCCAGGCATGGATGAGGACTGTCGACGACCCGACATCCGTGTCATCGGTACCGGATGACGATCCGGTACCGCCGGAGAAGCACAGCACCGCCTTCAGCAGCGAAGACACGGACAACCCGGCTCGCGATCAGTACCTCCGCAAGCGCGGACTGCTCAGTGGCGTGGTTGTCGGCACAGTGGACAGCGCTGTGCGTTCTGTGGTGCGATCCGCGCGCTGGCCTGTCGGTCTGACCGCGTTGTCGAACAAGGTGCTTGTCCTCGTCGAGGCCGACACCTACGACCCCTACAGGTCGATGCTGCTCGACAGGCTGTTGACGTGGCTCGGACAGCTGGGCACGTCGGTGGTGTTGTCGGCTGATGCGTTGCCCTCGACGCGACGACGACAAGTGGTTGATGCCTGGCAGGCGGGAGGTCGCCCGGTTACGACGAACCAGGCTTCCGCCGGACCCGACGGCGACGGTGCCATCCGCATCACCGTCGCCGGGGAGCAGGACGCAGTCGTCACAAGGGCCCCGGTGTCGGCTGAGGCGGAAACAATGACGATCAAGCTCGACCAGCCCGTAGTCGACGACCACGTCGTGCAGTGGCTGCTGGAGGCTACGGATTCGGCGCGGTGCGTCGCAGTCGTGCACAACACCGCATCTCGCGCCAAAGCGACTCACGAGGCACTCCAGGACGCGGTCTCGGCCCTGCCCGCATCACGTCGACCGGAGATTTTGCTGCTCCATGGCCAACAGGAACGCTCGACGCATCGAAAGGTCGAAGAGTGGCTGACGCGGCACGTCGAGCTGACACGTCAGCGGGCCCGCGTCATCGTCGTGGGAACCCAGCTACTGCAGTACAGCAGTGCCAGGACCTTCGATGCCCTGCTCACCGACTTGGCGCCGATCGATCAGGTGCTCCAACGCGCGGCCAGGCTCATCCACCACGACGACCGGGACACGCGGCCCGTCCTGGGCATCACCGGCATCGCGGAAACAGACGGTGTGCCGAACCTGCCGCGGTACACCTCGGCCCTCTACTCCCGCTACATCGTGCTGCGCACCTGGGCGATGCTCAAGGACCGGACGAGCATCGTACTTCCGGACGACACCCGGAGCTACCTCGATGCCGTGTACGGCCCTTCGGAGGCCATACCACGCCCTCCGGCATGGAAGGCGGTGTGGGCCAAGGCTGAAACCGTCCACCGCGCACAGGAAGCGAAGGGGCACAAGCAGATGCGCGACGAGTGCCTTCCTGCGCCCACCGACGACCTCAGCCTCACCACACTGTCGACGTACCGCCACCACACGGCCGACATGTCCACGGACTGGCTCAGTCCTCGCATACGTACTCGTAGGTGAAGGAATGAGCGCTCGCAGCCGGCGTCGACAGGGACTGTGAAACGAGTGGTTCTACCACTGTTTGAGTGATCGACTCGTTGGGCCGGTCAGCGCTGGGTGCCGTGCGCCTGTGATCACGGTCGAGGTGTGATCGCGACTGGTTGGGCGTCAAAACGGGCCAAATTCACTCAATGAGGTTGTCCCCGATGACCGGACACCGGATTTCATGCCACGAGGGCGAGACCTTGACGATAGCCGACGCGGACTTCGTGCGGGGTGCCGAACAGCAGAACCGGCGCAGAAACCATGTGCTCGTCCGTAACGGCCCTCATGTCCGCATGGCCGATTCCGTCACTCGATCGAGCGTCACGCCTGTGACTCCGATTACCGAGACGTCACCACCGTGTTCGGGGCGCGCGGCGGGATCGGAGCGCATCCGTTGACCGGACGCCCGCACTTCCTCACCGCGTCAGCGAGCAAGGGACTATCGGTGACGGTGGCACTCATGCCGATCGGATGTCCGGTGTGGATCGTCGACACCGACTCCGACCCGGACGACGGTGAGGTGCGGAGGACGGGGAGTCCCGTTCCCGTCCTCCACCCGGTACCCGCCGGCCCCAGGAGCACAGCCGACATCCAGGTAGTCGGGCGTGACCACCTCGTGGTTCCCGGTGGTCGTCGACTGCCGCCACGCCCTTCCTCACGGGAGGACGCCGAGCCATGGTGAATCCCACCTCCCACAGCGAGCCGGACTACTTCACCGGCCGGCACGAACCCGGACCCGGCACGGTGATCGGCATCCTGCTCTGCCGCGGCTTCAGCCTGCTTGATCCGACCGGACCGGCCGGGTGCTGTCACGACCGCCCGGCGCCACCACGAGGGGTGATCGCCGAACGGCAGAGCCCGGTGCGCACCGATACCGGTCACACCGTCGTCGTGGCGGACCGCTTGATCGACGAGGTCGACGCACCGGACGTCCTGCTTGTCCCCGGCGCAACGAACGAGGAATGGTCGTGACCGTGGAGATCCGGACCATGACCGCTGCGGGAGTGTCCGCGGGCATCGACACGGCGCTGTACCCGGTACCCCTACTCACCGACCACGCCGCGGCGAAGGCCACCCAACGGGCATCGAGTACGACCCGCGGCCGCCGTTCGCCGCGGGCGACGTCGTCGACGCCGACCCGGCGCTCAAGGCGCCGGCGCTGCGGTTGATCGCCGAGTCCCGGGTCTGACGAGCGGCTGATCCTCGCGGTGAAGGACTTCGGAGCCGGATGCGTGCGGTGGAGTGGTGATCACCGCCCGTCCTCAGCCCGCCGGACGGGGGCGTGCTCCGGTCGGTAGCCGCGCAGGCGAAGGCTGTTGGCCACCACCAGCACCGAGGACAGGGACATGGCAGCCCCGGCGATGAGCGGGTTGAGCAGGCCGAGGGCGGCCAGGGGGAGGGCGGCGGTGTTGTAGCCGAACGCCCAGGCGAGGTTGCCGCGGATGGTGCGCAGGGTGCGGTTGGCGAGTTCGACGGCGTCGGGCACGGCGTGCAGGTCGTCGCGGACGAGGATGACGTCGGCGGCGTGGGCGGCGACGTCGCTGCCGCGTGCCATCGCCATGCCCAGGTCGGCGGCGGCGAGGGCGGGGCCGTCGTTGATGCCGTCGCCGACCATCGCGACCCGGTGCCCGCGTGCGCGCAGCGACTCGACTGCGGCGACCTTGTCCGCCGGGCGCACGCCGGCCAGGACGTCGGTGATGCCGACCTCGTCGGCGACCGCGCGGGCCGCGGCCTCGTTGTCGCCGGTCAGCAGCACGGTTTTGAGCCCCAGGGCGTGCAGGCGGGCGACGGCGTCGGCGGCGGTCGGTTTGACGGTGTCGCACACGGCGATGCCGCCCACCACGGCACCTGCGCGGGCGACGAGCACACCGGTCGACGCCGCGAGGCCGTCGAGCCACCGGGAGGCCGGCGGCGGGACGGTGACGCCGAGTTCGGTCATCAGCACGGCCGTGCCCACCACGACCGGAGCGCCGTCCACCTCGCCGCGCGCCCCCGCGCCCACCAGCGCCTCGAAGCCGGTCACGGCGGGCAGCGCGTCACCCGCCGCCGCGACCACGGCCGCCGCCACGGGGTGCTCCGAGGCCGCCTCCACCGCGCCCGCCCAGCGCAGCACCTGGTGCTCGTCCGCCTCGGCGAACGCCGTGGTCGCCACGACGGCCATCCGACCGGTGGTGACGGTGCCGGTCTTGTCCAGCAGCACTGTGTCCACCGCGCGGGTGGCCTCCAGCGCCTCCGGTCCCTTGACCAGCACGCCCAACTGCGCCGCGCGGGCCACACCGACCATGAGCGCGGTGGGCGTGGCCAGGCCAAGGGCGCACGGGCAGGCGATGATCAGCACCGCGACCGCCGCCGTGAACGCCTCCCGGGCGGTGTGGCCGGTGATCAGCCACCCGCCCAGCGTCAGTGCGGCGAGCACCAGCACGACCGGCACGAACACCGCGCACACCCGGTCCACCAGGCGCTGGACGGCGGCCTTGCGCTGCGCGGCCTGCTCGGCCAGGACGCTCATCTGCGCGAGCTGGGTGTTGGCGCCGACCTCGGTGGCGCGCACCACGAGCCGTCCGGTGCGGTTGACCGTGCCGCCCACCACGCGGTCACCGGGACCGACGTCGACCGGCACGGACTCGCCGTTGATCGCTGCGGCGTCCAGCGCGGACCTGCCGTCGGTGACCACCCCGTCGGCGGGCAGCGCCTCACCCGGTCGCACGACGAACTCTTCGCCGACCCGCAGCAGCGTGGCCGGAACGGGCTCTTCCACGCCGTCGCGCAGCACGCGGGCGTCCTTGGCCGCCAGTCCGGCCAGTGCGGTGAGCAGTCCCACGGCGTTGCGCCGGGAGCGGGTCTCGAAGTAGCGGCCTGCCAGCAGGAACGTCGTCACCCCGGCGGCGACGTCGAGGTAGACCGCGTCCGCGCCCTGCGCCGTGACGCCGAAGCCCAACCAGTAGCCGGGCCCGGCGGAGCCCGCCACGAGCGACCACACCGCCCAGCCGAACGAGGCCAGCACGCCCAGCGACACGAGGGTGTCCATGCTGGAGGAGCCGTGGCGCAGGGTGCGCAGCGCGGCCCGGTGGAACGGCCAGGCCGAGTAGGCCACCACCGGCACGGCGAGCAGCACGCACAGCAGCTCCCAGCCGGTGAACCGCAGCGAGGGCACCAGCGCGAGGGTGATCGACAGGTTGCCCAGCGGGATCGCGAGCACCGCCGCGACCACGAGCCGCCGCCGCAGATCGGCCACGGCGGCCGTGTGCGCGGCACGGTCGTCCTCGGCTCGGTGGTGCACGCGGGCGTCGTAGCCCGCTTTGCGCACCGCCTCGACCGCGTCGTGCGTCCCCATCCCGGTGGGCAGGTGGACGATCGCGCGTTCGGTGGCGTAGTTGACCGAGGCGCGCACCCCGTCGAGTTTGTTGAGCTTGCGCTCGACCCGCGACGCGCAGGCCGCGCAGGTCATGCCGGACACGGCCAGTTCGACCGGCGCGTCCACCGTGGTGGTCATCTCGTCCTTCTCCTCAGTCCCGGCGACCGGCGAGGTCGGCGAGCATGGCGTTGTAGGCGGCCAGGCGGTCGTCCCCATCGCTGTCCAGGCGGCGGTCGAGCCGGGTGGCCTCGCGGCGGTCGGCGGTGGCCCACTGACGCAGCAGCGCGATCACCACGACCAGCATGGGCAGCTCCCCGGCGGCCCAGGCGATGCCGCCGCCGAGCCGCTGGTCGGTGAGCAGGTCCGGCACCCAGGTCAGGGACAGGTGCCGGTAGTGGGTCTCGGCGATCACCGACCGCGTGTTCATGAGGATCACGCCGAAGAAGGCGTGGAAGGGCATCACCGCGAACAGCAGACCCAATCGCGCCAGGTGCGGCAGCGGTCGGGGTGGCCGGTCCACCCCGATGACCAGCCAGTAGAAGACGTAGCCGGACACCAGGAAGTGCAGGTTCATCACCTGGTGCGCCCAGTGGTAGCGCATGGCCTCGCCGAACAGGTCCGAGAAGTACAGCAGGTAGAACGACGCGACGAACACCACCGCCGCCACCGCCGGGTGCGCCACCAGTCGCGCGGCGCGGCAGTGCACCAGCGCCACCAGCCACGCCCTGGGCCCGGCCGGTAGCGCGCGCAGCGCCAGGGTGATCGGGCCGCCGAGCACCAGCAGCACCGGGCCGAGCATGTTCAGCGCCATGTGGGAAACCATGTGCAGGCTGAACACGCCCGGCGCGAACCGGCCCAGCCCGGACGAGGTCACCACCAACACCACCGCGCACCCGGCCGACCACGCCATCGTGCGCCCGACCGGCCACCCGTCGCCCCGGGTTCGCAGCCGACGCACCCCGACCAAGTAGGCGAGCGCCACCAGCAGGGCGCCCACGCCCAGCACCAGGTCCGGCCGCCAGCCCAGCACCAGCCCTGCGGTGGACGGCGGCTCGGGCAGTTCGTAGCCGAGCACGGTCTCCTGCGCCGACGGGAGCGCGACCAGCCAGGACGGCGGCACCAGGTGCGTCAGCCCGACCGACGCGCCGAGCGCCACACCCAGCGCCACCAGCTCCGCACCCAGCGGCCGGGACCCGCCCCACCGTCGCCGCAGCAGCGGTATCACCGCGCACACCGCGACCTTGACCGCCAGCAGCAGCCCGTAGCCCGACCACAACCCGCCCGGACCGGCCGTGACGAGGCCCGCAACGGTGCCGCTGACCACCAGCACCACCAGGCACACCGCGCTCAGACGGCGGTAGCGGCGCAGCACCTGATCCCGGTGCGCCGCGCCCGGCCGCCGCAGGAACCCGCGCAACGCCACCAACGCGCCGACCCACACCGCGGCCGCCGGCACGTGCCACACCACCGCGTCGGTCGCCAAGTCGTGCCACGCGCCCACCGACACGTGCCCGACCACCACCGGCGGCAGCAACCCCGCCACACCCACGGCGAACCACAGCACCGCGACCGGCCACGTCAGCGTCGAGCGCGCGCCGACCGCCACCACCGACGCGGCCACCGCCGTGCACAACCACGCCTTGGGCTCCTCGGTCGCCGCCACCAGCTCGCCCAGGTGCGCCCACACCACCCCCGGCGGTTGCCCCGAGGCGTCACCGGCCGACAACGGCACCGCCGCCGCCGAGGCCAACACCCAGGCGGTCGCGGCCCCGGCCGCGAGCCGGACCGCGGCGTAGGCATCGGCGGTCAACCCCCGACCGCGCCCGGCCGGCACGACGAACACGGCGAAGGCCAGCGCGCCGACCGCCACCACCGCCCCCGCCTCGGCGGTCAACCGCACCAACCCGAACAGCCACGACGGCACCCGGCCCGGATCGGTGTCACCGAGCACGCCGTGCACGTCACCCGCCACCAGAACCACATAGGTGACGCACGACACCGCCACGCCGACCGCGAGCGCGGCGGCCTTGTCAACCCTCACGACTACACCAGTCGGGCGAACAAGCTCCGCGGTTCCCGGAACTACTCCGATCGTCATCCGACCAACTGGACGAGAAGCCGTCCCCGAGAAGAAGCGACGTACTCGATGTCACGCACAAGCCGCCGGAAGAACCGCAGCATCATGACCGCACGGCGCGGTCCCTCCCTCAACGTCGTCCTCACCGGCGTCGTGGTCCTCGTCGCCGTCCTGGTGATCGCCGGGGTACTGGTGTTCAACCGGTCGGACGACAAAGGCACCGCGTCGAACGAGGCCCTGTTCCCGCCGGGCGCGCACACCCTGTCCAAGGTGGAGGGCGACAAGGTCACCCTGGTGGAGTTCCTGGACTTCCAGTGCCCCGCCTGCGCCTCCTACTACGCGGGCATCACCAAGAAGCTGGAGCAGGACTACCAGGGGCGCATCACGTTCGTGGTCCGCAACTTCCCGCTGGAGATGCACCCGCTCGCGGTGCCCGCCGCCCGTGCCGCCGAGGCAGCCGCGAAACAGGGCGGGTACAACGAGGTGTACCACGCCCTCTACGACAACTTCGACGACTGGGCCGTCGACGGCCAGGCCAGCAGCTCCGACGAGACCCGCGCCACCGCGAAGTTCGAGCAGTACGCCACCGCCGCCGGCCTGGACCTGGCGCGCTTCCGCGCGGACATGGCCTCGGACGAGGTGAAATCCACCATCGACCGCGACGTCGCAGACGGGACGGAACTCGGTGTGAACAGCACGCCGACGCTCTTCCTCGACGGGGAGAGGTTCGAGCCCGCGGGGCGCACCGTCGCCGACGTCGACCGCGAGCTGCGCGCGAAGATCGACGCGGCGCTGGCCGGATGACCCGCGCACTCGCCTGGCTCCACGTCATCGGCGGCGGCCTCGGCCTGGCCGCCGCCGCGGCGCTGACGCTGGAGAAGATCGCCACGCTGCGTGACCCGGCCTACATTCCCACCTGCTCGCTCAACCCGATCATCTCGTGCGGTTCGGTGATGGACAGCCCGCAGGCCGCGGCGTTCGGCTTCCCCAACCCGCTGATCGGCATCGCGGCGTTCGCCGTCGTGCTCACCACCGGCGTCGCGCTGCTCGCCGGGTTCGAACCGCCGCGCTGGTACCGGATCGCGCTCAACGCCGGGACCGCTTTCGGCGTGGTGTTCGTGCACTGGCTGATCGCGGCCAGTCTGTACGACATCCACGCCCTGTGCCCCTACTGCATGGGCGTGTGGATCGTCACCATTCCCTTGTTCTGGTACACCACTTTGGACACCTGGCCCGCCCTCGCGCCGCTGCGCCGGGTGCACAGCGCCGTCCTGGCCCTCTGGTACGCGCTGATCGCCGGCCTGGTCCTGCACGCCTTCTGGGACTACTGGACCAGCCTCTTGTGACGAGTCCCGTGACGACGGCTGCTCGTGAACGGGGGCGCTCCCGTCGGCGCCGTGGAGATGGTCACGCTGACTCCGCGAAGGTCATCCCGCTTCGGTGGCCTCGTCGTCGCCCGCGGCGTGGATCAAGTCTTCGCGGGCCCGGGCGACGCGGGAGCGGATGGTGCCGACCGGGCAGCCGACGACCTCGGCGGCTTCGGCGTAGGGCAGCCCCAGCACCTGGGTGAGCACCAACGCCTCCCGGCGGTCGGGGTCCAGCGCGTCGAGCAGCATGCCGAGTTCGACGGTGGCCTCGAAGCCGGTGTCCACGGTCCTGCGGTCGGCTTCGTACGTCCAGTCCGCGCCCGAGGACAGCCGGGGACGCACCTGCGCCATCCGGATGTGGTCGATGACGACGCGTCGGGCGATGACCAGCAGCCAGGTGCGTGCCGAGGAACGACCGGCGAAGCGGCGCAGGCTGGGCAGGGCGCGGGCGTAGGTCTCCTGCGCGAGGTCGTCGGCCAGACCGACGTCGGCGAGGTGGGCGACGAAGCGCCACACGTCGCGCTGGGTGGCGCGCACGAACCGTTCCAGGGCGGCACGGTCGCCGGAACGCGCGTCGAGCGCCCAGCGCGTCACCTCGTCGTCGAAGGCTTTCACGATTCGGATCGTAACCACACGATGTCGGGAACCGGTGAGCCGAATGGAGCGACTACTGGTGTGTGGACTGCCAATCCTGCCGCGAAGCGCTCTCGGCCCGCTTGGACGGCGAGGCCGAGCCCGTACCCTCCGCCGAGACGGACGCGCATCTGGCACAGTGCACCGCCTGCACCCGGTGGCAGGCGAGCGCACAAGCGCTGACCAGGACCATCCGGGTCCGACCTGTCGGCCCCGACCCGGACCTGGTGAACGCCGTGCTGGCCGCCGCCCCACCCCGTTCCACCGCCGCACTCCGCCACACCGCCCTGACACCGCGCCTGGCGCTCGCCGCGGTCGCCATCGTCCAGCTATGGCTCGCCCTGGCCCAACTGCTCGCCGGGGCCACCGGCGGGCATGCCGGGCACGGGATCTCCACCCACCTGTTCAACGAGGGCGCGGCGTGGAACCTCGCCCTGGGCATCGGCCTGCTGGGTGCCGCCGTGAGCGCGCACCGCGCGGGCGGGCTGTTGCCCACCCTGGGCGGGTTCGTCGCCGTGTTGGTGGCCTTCTCCGTCAGCGACCTGCTCGACGGCACCGCGACCGCCACCCGTGTCGTCTCCCACCTGCCCGTGGTGGCCGGCCTGGTCCTGCTCTACCTCGTCGCCCGAGCTCATCGGGAGCCGACTCCGGGCACGCCCGCCAGTCACGACCGCGATGACCTCGACCGGCACGACCACGACGGTGACGACACCGCTCCGAGCCCTGACGGGCGTCGCGGGCAGCGGCGTCACCTGCGCCCCACCGCCCACCACCGACGAGCCGCCTGACCAACGGACACGCCGGGCCGGTCTCCTTCCACCGCCCCGGCGTCGCACACCGCCGCGATCCCCCTGGCCGGCCGGGCACCCCTTCGCCCGGTCGGCCAGGGCCTTTCCGAGAGTCCCGCCGTTCACCGGAACCTCCGTGGTGGGACCGCGGCCGGCCTGGCGTGGGCGTCGCCGGTCAAGCACGCCAGACGGTGCCCCTCCGCTCGTACTCCAGGAAGGTCTCCGCCTGCTGGGCCGACCGCGGCCCGAGGAAGCGCTCCACGAGCCACAGCGCCACGTCCAGGCCCGAGGTGACGCCGCCGCCGGTGATCAGGTCGCCGTCGTCGACCACGCGGGCGTCGACGACGGTCGCGCCCTGGGCCGCGAGGTCTGCTTTCGCGCGGTGGTGGGTGGTGGCGTGGCGGCCCCTGGTGATCCCCGCGGCCGACAGGACCATGACACCGGTGCAGATGCCCACGGGCAGCGCGTCGACCGCGGCCAGGCGGCGCAGGAACCCCCGGTCGGCCATCAGCCGGCGCACACCGGGACCGGTCGGGTCGGTGTAGCGTCCGCCGCCGGGCACCACCAGCACGTCCGCCTCGTGCGGTGACCACCCCGTGGCCACTTCGACCCGCGCGCCGAAGCTGCACGTCACGGTGCCCGGTCGTCCGGTGGTGACCAGGGTGGTGGTGAGCGCGCCTCCGCTGAGCCCACCGGCCAGGCCGAGCACCTCCGCCGGGGCGGCCCAGTCCTGCTCCTCCACCCCGTCGAACATCAGCACCTGAACCCGCAGCGGGTTCGCCGCCGACGCGGTCGCAGCCGCGGCCACGCCGCCCAGTCCACCCGCCGACAACGCCGAGGCACGCAGGAAAGCACGTCGCTCCACGATGACCTCCCGAATCGATCCCTGGCTGGCAAGACGTGCCCGGCCGCCGTCGGTTCCCGGCACCGACCTGAACGGCACGTGGGCCGCACTGCGCTATCCCCGCGTCCGGACCTGGGGGGTGATGCCGCCGGCGGCGGCCTGGGCGCGGTGCAGGGCGAGTTCGGCGGTGGGGCCCTCGGCGAGCACGATGCCGGTGCAGCAGCGCTGGTCGGCCAAGTGCTCCAGCAGGTCGCCAGGACTCGCGGTCGGGTACCACTCGGGGGCGCCGGGCAGGCCGGGCAGGCGTTCCAGCCCGGTCCAGCCCTCCAGCACCCCGGCCTCGCGGGGGTAGAGCGCCACGAACCCGGTCGCGGTGCCGCCGCCGGTCGCGCCGTCGAGCAGGTCGGGCCGCTCGCCGAGGGCGATCCGGACCATCGCGTCGTAGGCGTTGACGCCCAGCGCCCGGCAGAGGGCTTCGCCGACGAGGGCGCCACCGATGCGGGCGTTGATCTCGACCACCTCGGGACCGGCGGTGGTGAGCACGAACTCGGTGTGCGCGAAACCGCTCTCGTGCCCGGCGGCTTTCAGCACACGGCCGATCCAGTCGCCCAGCCCGGCGAGGTCGGCGTCGGGGAAGGCGACCGGGAACGCGGACGCCTCCTCGCGGCGCGCGGGTTCGGGCGACAGCACGCGGCTGAGCACACCGAGCAATCGGGTCTCGCCCTGCCAGGTGATGGTCTCGGCGCTGTAGAGGGGGCCTTCGAAGTACGGTTCGGCGGTCAGGCGGCCCTTGAGCGGGGTGTCGGCGGCTTCGCGCAAGGCGGCGTCGCGCTCGGCGGCGGTGCGGCACAGCCACACCGCCCGCGACGAGGTGCCCGCCGAGTCCTTGACCACCAGCGGGAACTCCTCCGTCGTGGTGGGGTCGAGCGGGCCGGTGCGGCTGAGTCCGTGCGCGTGCAGCCGGGCCCGGACGGCGGCCTTGTCCCGCAGCACGCGCACCGCCTCCGGTGCCGGCCCGGGCAGGCCCAGGCGCTCGGCCAGGTCCGCGCCGGGCAGCGCCCACGTGTCGGTGGAGCTGATCAGCCCGGCCAGGTCGGGGATGTCCCGCAACGCGCGCTCGCAGGCGGTGACGTCGGTGGTGTCGATGTCCACGACCCGCACGTGGTCGCCGCAGCGGGACAGTTCGTGGCGGTAGATCGTGCGGTCGCCGGTGAGCAGCACGAGGTCGTGCCCGGCGGTGCGGGCGGCGTCGGCGAGGCGGCCGAGTCCGAAGGTGAGGGCTTCCAGCAGCACGACGGTCACGGCACGGGGTCCTTCCTGAGCTCTCGGGGGCGTTCCTGCACGGGCACGACCGGTCCGTAGGACCGGCGTGCCCACTCGATCGCGGCCCACGGCGGGGTCAGCTCGTCCAGCGAGGCGATCTCCGCGGGCTCGAGCAGCGCGGGGTCGAGGGCCTCGCGCCAGCGGGTGAAGACGCGGTCGGTGTAGCGGTGGCCGGTGTCGGCGCCGATGACCACGTGGGTGCGGTCGGGGTGCCGGGCGGCCTCCCACGTCGCGACCAGGTTGGCCGCGCCGGTGGACAGGCCCGCGAACACGGCGTGAGTGCGCATCAGGCCGACGGTGGCGGCCATGGCGTGTCGGAAGTCCAGCCAGTGGATGCGGTCGTAGAGGTGGTGGTGGACGTTGTCGAAGTGGATGGCGCTGCCGATGCCGGCGATGATGGCGTCGGGGTCGGTGAAGCGCTCGCTGCCGAAGGTGACGCTGCCGAAGGGCTGCACGCCCACCAGGCGGGTGTGCGGGTCGTGCTCGCGCAGCGACCGGGCCAGGCCGCCGGTGGAGGCCCCGGTACCGACGCTGCCCACCACGGTCAGCGGCTCGCCGGGTAACGCGCGGCGCAGCAGGTCGGCCAGTTCGGCGTAGCCGAGGTGGTGCACCGGGTCGTGGTACTGGCGCATCCAGTGCACGTCCGGGTCGCGTGCGAGCAGTTCCCGCACCCGTGCCACCCGGCGGCTCTGGTCCAGGCGCAGGTCGTCCGACGGCGGCATCTGGTCGACGGTGACGCCGAGGATCTCCAGTTGTGCGCGCATGGTGTCGTTGACGGTGGTGGAGGCGACGATGTGGCAGCGCAGCCCGTGGCGGTGGCAGGCCATGGCCAGCGCGAGGGCGTAGATGCCGCTGGAGCTGTCGACCAGGGTCTGCCCGCGGCGCACCACCCCGGTGTCCAGCAGTCGGCGCACCGCCCCGAGCGCGGCGTACACCTTCAGGGTTTCGAAGCGGACCAGCACGGTGTTCGGCGAGAGCCGGATCAGGGAGGGTGCTTTGACGGCGTCGGTGATGTGGTCGTGGACCGGCGGCGCCACGGCGTTGTGGTCGAGCACGGTCGTCACCTCCCGGCCGGACGTGGGCGGCGGGTCGTTGTCGTCCCCGGTGGGACCGTCGTGCGGGCCAGGGTCATGATCGAGCCCTTCCGGGTGTGGGGCGGGTCGTCGAGCGGTGGCCGTGCGGGCGGGGGCGCGCGAGTCGCTACCGTGCGCACGGTGGTGCGGGTCGAGCCGGCCGGCCCACCGGGCCTCACCGCTCCCAGTCCTACTGGTCGTCCGCGGCGCCTCGCTGGTTCCCCGGGCGCTGGAATTCGCCCGCGACGACCCGGGAACTCTTCCCCGTGGCGCGACGACCAGTTCTGCGCCGGGCCCGCCGCCCGGCCGGTGCGGGAGGCGACCGGGGCACGGAGGCCGTGCACGGGCTGGGAGGGTTGATGGGGACCGGGTTGTCATCTCGTGCTGGAACCCGAAGGCGTTCCCGGGGAACGGGGGTGACGGAGGGCTTCACGGGTGCGCAGGTCGCGTTGCTGGTGGCCGGGTGCCTGGTCAACGTCGGGACCTTCGCGGTGTACCCGTGCCTGGCCGTCCTGCTGCGCGACCGGCTGGGTGTCGGGATGGCGCAGGTCGGCGTGGTGCTCGGGGCGGCCACGCTGGTGCAGTTCGCCAGTGCGCCGTTCACGGCCGCGTTCGCCGAGCGGATCGGGCTCAAGCGCTGCCTGCTGCTGGCCACGTTCGTGTACGGCCTGGGGGCGCTGACCTACCTGGTCGGGGCGGACGAACCCGGGGTGACGGTGCTCGCGTTGTTCCTGAGCTGCGGTGCCGGGGCGCTCTACTCACCGGCCTATCGCGGCTACCTGGTGCACTCGGCGACCGAGGAGCAGCGGCCGCGGGTGCTGTCGTCGGGCAACGCGGCCGGCAACCTCGGCATCGCGGTCGGGCCGGTTCTCGGGGCGCTGTTCCTGCACCAGCCCGGGCGGTTGTTCGCGATGACCACCGCGCTCTACGCCGTGTTGGCGGTGGCGCACTTCCTCCTGCGCCCGGAGCGGACCACCGGCCCCGGACCTGACGTCGAGCCGTTCCGGCGGGTGCTGCGGGGGCTGGCCGGACTGCCGTTCGCGGTGACCGTGCTGACCCACTACCTCTACATGCAGTTCTACCAATACCTGTCGACCTACGCGGAGGGCCGTGTGCCCACGGCGGTCTACGGGGTGGTGATGGCGGGCTACTCGCTCGGGCTGGTGGCGATGCAGCCGCTGCTGGCGCGGCGGGTCGGCCGCCTCGGCTACCCGGTGGCGATGGCGGTCGGTTTCTGCGGCATGGCCCTGGGCATGGTGGCCTTCGCCGGTGGCCGGGTGGTCGGTCTTGCGGTGGGTGTCGTGGCGATGGCCGTGGGTACCGCGGTGCTGTTCCTCAAGAACGACCTGGAGGCGCTGGCGGGGTCGACGCGGTCGGCCACGGTGACCTTCGGGCAGCAGCGGCTGGCGGTCGGCGTGGGTTCCCTGCTCAGCGGGGTGGTCGGCGGCGCGGCGTACGGACTGTTCGAGGAGGCGGGGCTACTGCCGGGGTTCTGGTTGGCGGTGGCCGCGCAGTGCCTGCTGCTGCCGCCGCTGGTGCTGGTGGTGGCCCGTCGTGCGTCCAGGACGGGGTGACGCGCCGGCGAGCCCCGCGGGATCACCAAGTCGAGGTCGTTGGCTTTTCGTACACGGTGACGTGGTCGCCTTCGCCGCGGAACGGCTCGCGGTGCCAACCGCCCCAGCGGTGTACGCGGCGCAGCCCGGCCAGGCGGGCCATCAGGTCGAGTTCGGCCGGCCAGGCGTAGCGCATGAACGCCGGCGCCAGTTTGATCCCGTGCTCGGTGATCAGCACGTGGTGGCCGTCGAGGCGCTGTTCGACCGGGTCGTGGCGGACTGCGGCAAGTCGCACCCGGTCGAGGCCGACCTGGTGGGTTTCCAAAGTCTGGTTGCGCTCGTAGCGGGCGACGTCGGGCATCGGGCACTCCAGGACGAACCGGCCGCCGGGCATCAGGCGCTTCGCGGCGTTGGCGAAGCAGCGCACCTGTTCTTCCTGGTCCTGGAGGAAGAAGAAGGTGGAGAACACGACGAACACCATGGCGAACAGGTCGTCGGTGCCGTCGTCGACGTCGGCCATGTCGCCGATGACGACGGGGATGCGGTCGCCGCCGGGCTTGGCGCGCATGCGAGCCACCATCGCCTCCGACGCGTCCACGCCCCTCACGTCGAAACCCGCCTCGGCCAGCGGGATCGTCACCCGCCCGGTACCCACCGCGAGTTCGAACACCGACCCGAACGGTCCTTCCCCGATCAGTTCGGCCAGACCCCGCACGGCGTCGGTGGGGTCGTGCGCGGCGTGCCACTCGTCGTAGACGTCGGCGTTGAGCTCACCGTAGGTCTGCGGTCCGAAGCTCTGCATGCGATCTTCTCCTGGGGTGTTTCTTGCGGCCGGACACGTGGTGCGGGCGAGGGGGCAGCGGCCGTCGACCGTCGCGCGACCACGGCACGTCCACCAGGTCGGCCGGCCGACCGGTGAAGTTCCCGGCCCGTGCGGAATCGGGTGTTCCCGCAATCCCCGGGAACCGGATGGCGGTTCGGTACGACTTCTACGGTGGTGGCCGGTTCGACAGCGGCGGGCAGCGGAAGGAACAGGGTGCGCGGTGTCGGGTAGTGGCACGGGTGTCGAGGATGCGGCCGAGGCCGAGGTCGTCGCACCGCCACGCGGGACCGGGGCGCGTCGGCGCGCCGGGTACGTGGCGGGGTTGTTCGGGCTGCTGGTCCTGCTGCTGCTGGGCGCGGTGGTGGTGCTGATCGCGCAGGGCTCGATCGCCATCCCGATCGGGGAGGTGCTGCGCGTCCTGACCGGTCAGGACGCCGAGTCCGAGGTCAACCGCACGATCGTGCTGGACGCGCGGTTGCCCAAGGTCGTGGCCGGGCTGCTGGCCGGGGCCGCGCTGGCGGTGGGCGGGGCGCAGATGCAGACGCTGTTCCGCAACCCGTTGGCCGACCCGTTCGTGCTGGGTGTCAGCTCCGGGGCGATCCTCGGCGCCTCGATCGTCATCCTGGGCACCGGCGGCGTGGGCTGGCTGTCGGGTCTCGGGCTGGTCAGCCAACTGGGGGTGACCGGGGCGGCCGTGGCCGGGGCCGCCGGGGTGCTGCTGATCGCCCTGGGCATCGCCCGCCGCGTCGGCGACCCGGTGGTCGTGCTGGTCGTCGGCGTGATGCTGGGCTACCTGGCCGGGGCCGTGGTGGACATGCTGGTCTACTACACCGATCCGGACCGGTTGCAGGCACTGGCCACGTTCACCCGCGGCTCGGTGCGCAACGTGACGTGGAACGAGTTGCAGGTCATCGCCGTGTCCTGCGCGGTGGTGCTGGTGCTGTCGGTGTTCCTGGCCCAGCCGCTCAACGCGCTGCTGCTGGGCGACCGGTACGCGGGCAGCCTGGGGATCAACGTCCGGCGGGTCCACTTCCTGGCGTTGGCGAGCGTCGCCGTGCTCTCGGGCATCACCACGGCCTACTGCGGGGCCATCGGGTTCGTCGGCTTGGCCGCGCCGCACCTGGCCCGGGGGCTGCTGCGCACCGCCGACCACCGGTTGGTGCTGCCCGCGAGCGCGCTGATCGGCGCGGTGATCGTGCTGGTGGCCGAGTACATCGCCGGCGGCAACGGCCTGACCAGGACCTCGCTGCCGCTCAACTCGGTGACCGCGTTCGTCGGCGCGCCGGTGATCCTGTGGGTGCTGCTGTCCGGCCGGACGAGGAGGCAGGCGTGACGACCGAAAACACCCGGCCGGCCCTGCAGGCCGTGGCGGTGAGCGCGGGCTACCGGCGCCGCCGTCGGCACCCGGCGGTCACCGTGCTGCACGACGTGCACCTGGCCGCCCGTCCCGGTGAGCTGATCGCGTTGATCGGCCCCAACGGCGCGGGCAAGTCGACCTTGCTGCGCACCCTGGTCGGCGCGCAGCCGCCACTGTCCGGGCACGTCCTGCTCGACGGCCGGGACCTCGCGTCGCTGTCGCCGAGGCAGCGGGCGCGGCGGCTGGCGGTCACGCTGACCGAGCCGGTCGACGTGGGGCAGATGAGCGTCGAGGCGGTGGTGGCGCTGGGCCGGATGCCCTACCGGTCCTGGGTCGGCAGGGAGAAGGACCGGGACCGGGCCGCGGTGGACCGGGCACTGGTCGACGCGGGGGTGGCGGAGTTGCGTGACCGCCCGTTGACCGACCTGTCCGACGGCGAGCGGCAGCGGGTGATGGTCGCCCGTGCCCTGGCGCAGGAACCGGCGGTGCTGGTGCTGGACGAGCCCACCGCGTTCCTCGACGTGGCCCGCCGCATCGAGTTCGCGGCGATGCTGACCCGGCTCGCCGCGACCACCGGTGCCGCGATCGTGCTGTCCACCCACGACCTGGGGTTCGCGCTGCGCCGCGCCGACCAGGTGTGGCTGGTCGCCGGCGGCGCGGTGACCGCCGGCGCGCCCGAGGACCTCGCCTACGGCGACGCCGTCACCCGCACCTTCACCGGCGAGAACATGTCCTTCGACGACGCCGCGGCCACCATCGTCGTCGCCGACGACACCCAACCCGGAGCGACCGTGCGGGTGGTCGCCGCGGGGCGGCTGCGGCAGTGGGCCGAACACGCCGTGCGCCGCGCCGGGTGGGAGCCGACCGCGCAACCGTGCGGCCACGTCCTGAGCGTCGAGCACGGCACACCGTGTCGCTGGAACGTCGACGGGGCGCACCGCGCGCAGGGCGTCGGCTTCGACTCCCTGGTCACCCACCTGCGCGGCCGCACCGCACCACTGCCCGAAGACGCACGGACCGGGTGACTTCCGTTCCCGCCACCGCACCCCCTCACGCACACGCAGGAGAGCACCACCGTGAACACACTCATCCGCTCGGCCGTCGCGCTGCTCGCGCTGCCCTTCGCCCTGGCCGGCTGCGGGGGATCGAGCCCTGGCCCGGCGGGCGGCCAGGCCGGCGCGGAGGGCTGCGTCACCGACTACGCCGAGGGTCGTGACTACTTCCCCGACAAGAGCACCGTCACCGAGTCCGAGCTGTGGAAGATCACCTACCACGGCTCGTACAAGACCATCACGCTCACCGACACCGAGAACACCGACGGCCCCGAGCTGAAGTACGTGCTCCACCAGTGCGGCACACCCCGCCCCGAGGCCACCGGCGACCTGGAGGGCGCGCTGGTCGTCCAGGTGCCGGTCACCAACGTGTCCGTCACCTCGTTCAACGCGCTCGCCATGGTCGACCGGCTCGGCAAGAACAAGACCATCACGGGCTTGAGCGGCCAGCTGCTGGGCAACGCGGAGAAGGACGAGTGGTACGCCGGGGTGGCCGGGGCCGCGGGCAAGCCGATGTCGATCGGCGAGTACACCGACTTGAACAAGGAAGCCGTCCTCGGCCTGAAGAACCAGGTCATCCTCATGTCCGGGTTCGGCAAGGGCTTCGACGACATCAGCAACGCCCGCGCCGCGGGCATGCCCGGCGTGAGCGTGTCCAACCGGCTGGAGCGCCACGCCCTGGCCTCCGCGGAGTGGATCAAGATGGTGGGGGCGTTCTACAACGCCGAGGCCGCCGCCAACACCGAGTTCGACAAGATCAAGGCTCGCTACGACGAGGTCGTCTCCACCGTCTCCGGCAAGATCGACAACCGCAGGGCCGGCTACCTGTGCGTCAGTCCCGAGCGCGGCTGCGAGTTCGTCCACGGCCACGGCGCCGAAACCCTCGTCGGTCGCCTGCTCACCCAGCTCGGGGTGGACAACGTCTTCGCCCCCGACAACCCCGCGGCCAACGGCCGGCCGTACGACTTCGAGAAGGCCGTGGGCACCGCGGCCGACGCCGACTTCTTCATCGTCTACGACCCCGTGAAGATGACCCGCGACGCCCTCAAGGCCGACCCGCGCACCAACCAGTTCAAGCCCTTCCGGGACAACAACTTCATCGCCGGGGTCGACGAGAACTTCGAGGAGTGCCGCGCCAAGACCTACCTCGACGTCGACGTCCTCGTCCGCGACTTCGCCATCGGCCTCGCCCCCGAGCTGTTCCCCGGCGCCGAGGGCACCTGCTTCGTCCGCGCCTCCTGATCCTCGGGTCCGCCGGGCCCCCGTGCCCGGCGGACCCGCCCCGCTCTCAGGCCCGGGTGCCCCGCACGATCAGCCGGCGGGCGTGGTTGTCGTAGGGGGAGGCGTCGAAGTCGCCGAAGCACTCGACGCCGGTGAACCCGGCGGCCTCGAACAGGGCCCGCAGCTCGGCGGCGCTGTAGAGGGTGGAGTACAGCGACGTGCGCCGCACCTCGTCCCCGCGCACCCACGTCCAGTCGCTGCGCACGCGCGTCCAGTCGTCCAGCACGGTGTCGCGCATGAACACCGTGCCGCCGCCCACGTCCACCGCCTGCGGGCGGCCGACCCACCCGGCGAACACCTCCTTGCCCAGCACGTCCACCAGCAGCCGCCCACCCGGGGCGAGGCTGGTGTGCGCGTTGCGCAGCACCGCCAGGTTCTCGCCCGGCTCGGTGAAGTAGCCGAACGACGTGTACATGTTGATCACCAGGTCGTAAGCGCCCGCCTCGACGTGCTCGCGCATGTCCGCCCGCACCAGCCGAGCCCGCACCCCTTCCCGCTCGCACACCTCGCGCGCCCGCGCCAGCATCGCCTCGCTCAGGTCCACCCCGGTGACCACCGCCCCCTGGCGCGCCAGCGGCACCACGTGCGTCGCCGGCCCGCACGCCAGGTCGAGCACCCGGTCACCGGAAGCGACCTTGAGCAGCGGCGAGATGACCACCAGGCGTTCGGCCTCCGCCGCACGACGCGGCGGGAACATCACCTCGGCGAACCCGACCCAGAGATCGTCGTCCTCGTACCAGTCCATGCCGCTCCAACCGCGTCGTCCCGTGTGGAATCGCACCGCTCCGGTCCTATGGTCGTCGCCGGGCGCCCACTGGTTCCCGCAACGGGTGAACCCCGGCCGACCTCGCGGGAACTCCCCGGCACACCGGGCCGACCACTGGTGGTGACAAGTCGGCCCTCGCGATCGGGGACATCGATGCGACCCACGCAGGCAGCTCGCGCCTACCCCTTCCGCGAACCGACCGCACTGGTGCTGGAACCGGAGTACGCCCACCTTCGGCAGCACGAACCGCTCAGCCGCGTCCGCCTGCCCTACGGCGGCGAGGCTTGGCTGGCCGTGCGGCACGAGGATGTCCGCACAGTGCTCGGCGACCCCCGCTTCAGCCGTGCCG
Source organism: Saccharothrix sabaoui (assembly GCF_051756985.1). Lineage (NCBI taxonomy): Bacteria > Bacillati > Actinomycetota > Actinomycetes > Pseudonocardiales > Pseudonocardiaceae > Saccharothrix > Saccharothrix sabaoui. Next base: position 18,703 of record NZ_JBPKJK010000042.1, on the reverse strand, counting down.
CGCTGCTGGACCGCGACGTGCCCCGGGCCTCACCGCGCAGGCACACCGACGCGACGCTGCACACGGTGGACCCGCCCGAGCACACCCGGCTGCGCCGCCTGGTCGCCGCCGCCTTCAGCCCCCGGCGGATAGAGCACCTGGCCGGACACGCTCAACGCGTCACCGACGACCTGCTCGACCGCATCGAGGAACAAGGGCCGCCCGCCGACCTGATCACCGGCTTCGCGGTGCCCGTGCCCGTCGCCGTCATCTGCCAGATGCTGGGCGTGCCGGTGACCGACCGCGAGGAGTTCGCCGGGTGGATCGACGTCGCCCTGGCCACCACCGCGTTCTCCAGCGAGGAGATCCACGCCGCGTTCGCGCGGTTGAAGGACTACGTGGCCGGTCTCGTCGCCGCCCGCCGCCGAGAACCGGGCGACGACCTGCTCGGCGCCCTGGTCGAAGCGCGCGACACCGGGGACCGGCTCAGCGAGGACGAGTTGGTGGTGCTGGGGGTGACCCTGCTGTACGCGGGCCTGGAGACCACGACCAGCGAACTGGGCAACGGCATCTTCACCCTGCTCACCCATCCCGACCAGCTCGCCGCGCTGCGCGCCGACCCGGCGTTGATCGACCGGGCGGTGGACGAGCTGCTGCGCTTCAACCCCCTGGTGACCTCGGCGGGGTTCACCCGCATCGCGCGGGAGGACGTCGAACTGGGCGGCGCGCTCGTCCGCGCCGGTGACGCGGTGATGGTGCACCCCGACGCCGCCAACCGCGACGGGCAGGTCTTCGACCATCCCGACGAACTCGACGTCACCCGCAAGCCGAACCCGCACCTCGCGTTCGGGTACGGCCTGCACTACTGTGTCGCCGCGCAGCTGGCCAAGGCCGAACTGCGGGTGGCCATCGGGTCCCTGCTGCGTCGCTTCCCGCACCTGCGCCTCGCGGTGGGGCCGGAGGAGCTGTCCTGGCGGCACGGCCGGATGGCACGCGGCCTGGCCCGACTCCCCGTCACCTGGTCTTCCGCACTCTGACGACGAGGAACACCGGCGGATCTTCGGGATCATGGCGACGCAGCCTCACCGCCGGATCGTCCTCGACAGCTCCCGGGCACGCGACTCGGCGATGCACTACCCGACGCCGCACCCCACGTCGGGGAGACAGCAACACGGCGAGGACGGCCGAGGCAGGCAGCACGACCGGTCGGGTGGCGGTTCAGGACGTGGGGCAGGACGAGGGCGACGGCCAGGTGCGCGGCGGGCAGACGGCGCAGCCGGGGCCTGCCCAGGTAGAGGTGGGTACCGCGGGTGATGGCGGCGAACGAACGCTCGGACGACGTGGTACTGCGTGAGTGCCGGTCAGACGTGGTGTCCCCCCTGCCTGGTGACGGTGGCGCCGGCGACCGGGCAGGCGCGGCACGTGTGGCCGGTGGGCGTGCGGTAGAACAGGCAGCAGCTGCGGCGGGTGCCGTCGGGGGACAACGCGTCGCGCAGCTCCGATGTGGTCAGCAGGCGGTCGCCGAGGTCGTGGAGATCGGCGGGCAGGGGGCGCAGGGCGCTGCGCAGGGCCGCGGCGGCGTTGCCCCGCAACAACCCCTCGGCGACCTTGGCGACGGCGCGCAACCCGGTGTGGAACGGCTTCAAGTGCTCCTCGACCACCGCCCGCAGCAGCAGCGGCGCGGGATCGCCGGTGACGATCCAGCCGCCGGGCTCCGGCAGGGCGAGCCGCACGGAGGCGTCCTCACCGACGCGGTAGCGCAGCCGGTCCAGGTCGGGGACGACCCCGTTGAAGGCCAGCGCGCCCAGGGCCGCCGACCACAGCCCGGCCGCGACGAGGAACTGCAGGGTCGAGGCCGCCACGCGCGCCTCCGTCGTCCCGAACCTCGCGCCGACCCGCCGCACGGCCTCGGCCAAGGCGACGGGATCGTCGTGGAACGAGCGCAGCAGCTCGCCGCTGTGATCGTCGTCGACGGTGAAGTACCGGCCGACGCCCGCCTCCGACGCCAACGCGGCGGCGACGTCGGCAGGGTCGGCGCGCCGGATCGCGCGCGGCCCGGTGGACAACGTCCGCGCCCACCGGAGCACGGCCGCGACGTCGGGCAGGTCGGTTCGTCGACCGTCCGCGAGCCCGACACGGCCGTCGGGCCCAACCCGGATCTCGACGTCGGCCGGACCCGGGCCGGCGATGCCGATACCGGCGCGGGCCAGGACCGGACCGAGCACGGGGGAGTCGGGGCCGGGAATCCGGCAAGTCGTGGTGTGCGGTGATCGCTGTACGAGGGCACCCGCGGCCCTGTCGACGGCAGGTTCGTCGTCCAAGGCCGCGGAGAGCACACCATCGATCGCGAGGCGTTCGGAAGTGCGGGCTCGCGACGCGCCGCCTCGGGCGACCACCCGCGCCACGTCCTGCTCGCCTGCGGTCCGCGCCCCGGAGGCCCCGCCGGGCCGCGTCGTGCCGGGCGAGGCGGTCGGCCCGCGCAGGACGGTGCGGTCGCACCGGTCGACCGCGGTTTCGTGCGGCAACGACGTCACTGGCCTCACAGGTGCCTCCGGGAGTGAGTGGTGGCGTGAACCGGCGGCGTGTCGTGCTGCGCGGCGGGGACCGGGTTCCTCGTCCCCGACCCCCGCTGCTCCCTGCGATCGGGCTCAACGTGGAAGGCCCGTGTACAAGTGGTCGTTCGACACCTGGGATCGGTTCCCCTACCGAGACGGCTGACATGCGCCCAGTGCTTCCAGCCGGCGCATCCACCGGACGGAGCGGGTACAGCGCGGAAAAGGCGCCTATCGGCATGACCACGAGCGGGTGGGGCGGCAGGTGAGGAGACGATCACAGCCGGTGCGACGGCGGTCGCGGTGGTGGCGGTCGTGCTGACGCCGGTCCTGTTCCGGTGCGGACGGGAACGGCAGGTTGACTGCTCGAACCACCGACCTGCCCATCCCCGCCGTCGCCGAACGCAGCGGCCACGGCTCCGCCAGTGCACTGCGTGCCCACTTCGACCCGAACTGCGCACCAGCCCTCAGCGATGCCGGCAGACCTCCCGCGCATCGACCGGCCATCGACACCATGCAGGGTGAACGACCGAACCACGACCGTCGCGCCCCGTGCGGCGCCCGTCGAGGTGGCTCAGGACGTGGTGAGGTGGACCAGCGCCGCGATCACCGGTCCTGCGGACTGCGCACCTGTACGAGGGCCCGCTACTCTTCCCGCATGGTGCGGACCACCGACGCGGCGGGCCACCGGTGATGCTGGTCGTCGTCGGTGTGCTCGCGCTGATCTTCGTCGCGGGCTGTGGCTGGGCGATCGGTACGGGTCGTGCCGGCGACGTGGTTGCCCGGTTGACACCGATGGCGAAGTTGGCCGCGTTCGGGGTCGTGCTGGTGTTGGTGGCAGCCACCGCGTGGACCCTAGGTTCAGCAGTGGGACCGATCGGCGACTCGCCCGCGTCGGTGAGCCCCGAGCCCGGTCACGGCGACGAGAGCGGTCACACCGGTCACGACAAGTGACGAGGTTTCTCTCGTCGCCTTTCCCCCGACTGCCGACAGCGAATGCGCGGACTCCACACGGGACAGGCCCTTTGCGAAATCCGGTCGCCCACGGGTGATCCGGCCCTGCGTGAAGGACATGGCCGGGCGTGGCGCGGAATCCCGTCTCCGGAACCGGCCCGACGCCGTCACCGAACGCGAACGCGGCGAGGCCGCCGTAGTCGTCGCGGCGGCCAACCAGTGCGCAGGTGACGCTGGTCTGCCATCGAATTCTGGCCCAGTGGGGGTTGTAGGGTCAGTAATCGGGAATTCTGTTCTTCACTTCTCGTCCGGCTTCCGCGACTTCCTCGGTGGGGAAGGCAAGGCCGAGGGATCCCTGCACGACACCGGTCCGTCGACGGGCCCGTGTGATCCCGACTGCCGTGAGCCACGGCAAAGCCTCGTGACGCCGGTACGGGCGGAGGCGTGCCGGGCATGTTCGCCGGGGCCGTCAGGCGAAGACGTAGGTGCCGAGGCCCGAGGTGGTGGTGAGTCCGGGTTCGGTGAGGCAGGAGAGGAGGTCGAGGGTGAGCAGTTCGACGACGTGGGTGCTGGAGTCGCCGGTGAACTTGCCCCCGGTGACCGTCCCGGTCTCCGTCATGACCAGCGTGCCCAGGACGTAGGTGGCGGACCGGCTGTAGCTGATCGTGCTGGTCTCCCCGGTGTTCCAGGTGATGGTGTACGAGCCGCTGCCGGACGCCGCGAGGTCCGTGCACGATCGGTTGAGGCCGCGCACGGTCGCCCGCACGTACCCTCCCGTCACGGCAGGATCGGTGAGGGATGTGCACGACAGGACGTTGTGCACGTCGACGTCCACCGGTCGTGGTGCGGTCAGCAGACCGGGGGAGTAGGACACCGACTCGTCCTCCGTGCAGAGGAGGTCGACCGGTGCCGCGTGTGCGGGGGATGCCGGGAACAGCAGGGACGACACGATCAGCGCGGTCGTGACGAACAGACCTCGGATGCTCCGCACCGCTCGTACCCCCACGGTCGTGGCGGAGAAGGCGGCCTTCATCCAGGTGGTGTTCCGCGGACCGCCGGGGTGGTTTTCCGTTCCCGCCGTTGGCCGGTTCACAGGACGGCGGTGAAGGTGACGGTGCCGCTGACGCTGGTCAGGCCCTGTGGGGTGAGGCAGGCGGTGAGGTCGGTGGCGGGCAGGACCTTGGTCTGCACGACGGTCGCCCCCTGGAACAGTCCGTCGACGACGGTGCCGGTCAGCACGAGGACGGTGGTGCCGCCGGGCTTGAGGTTGACCTCGAAGCCGCCCTGGACGGTGCTGTGGTGACCGGTGTTCCAGTGGTAGGTCGAGGTGTTGGTGGTGGAGCCGGCCAGGCAGCTGAACGTACCGCTGACCAGCGAGGTGAAGGTCGCACCGGTGATCCCGGGGTGGCTGGGGGACACGCAGCCACCCAGTGTGCCGGTGGCGCTGAAGTCGATCTGCCTGGGCAGCAGGGTCATGCCGGGGGAGTAGGTGCCGACCTGGGTGCCCAGGGCGCAGTTGACGTCCACCACGGACGCCGAGGCGGGCACGTGGAAGAGTCCTGCGGTGCCGAGCAGCCCGCCGACAACGGCGACGATCAGTGAACGCAAGCGCATGATGATTCCCAATCCAGGAAAAGGTAGTGAACGGGTCGAGTTTCGCGACCAGCTCGTCCGTCCTCAATCGGCTGAACGGCTTGCGGTGCGACACTGTGTGTGGGTGCTGTCCGCCGCAGAACTGCGGAGTCGTTCAGCGTGCGGTTTCGCGGGAAAGGTTCGCCCGAGAGCTGGACGGGCGGCTGTACCTCGACATGCGGCTCGTCGACGGGCAGGACTTGGCCGCGCGGCTGCGCGGCGGCGGCCCGCTCGACCCGGGGGAGGCCGTGGGGATCGTCGAACAGGTCGCGCAGGCGCTCGGCGCCGCCCACGCGCAGAACTTGGTGCACCGGGATGTGAAGCCCTCCAATGTCCTCGTCGCCGATGCCGGGTTCGCGTATCTCGTGGACTTCGGGATCGCGCGGGCGCTGGACGCGACGACGGGGCTGACCGGGACCGGTGCCGCGATCGGCACGCTGGACTACATGGCGCCGGAGCGGTTCGGTGATGGCCCCACCGATTACCGGGTGGACGTCTACTCGCTGGCGTGTCTTCTCCACGAGTGCCTGACCGGCAGCAAGCCGTTCCCCGGCACCACCGCCGCGTCGCTGATCGGCGCGCACCTGAACCAGCCGCCGCCCTCGCTCGACGCGGTGCGACCCGGGCTGCCGCCCGGCCTGGACGCGGTCATCGCGAGGGGGATGGCGAAGAACCCGGCCGACCGCTTCGCGACCGCGGGCGAACTGGCCGCCGCCGCGCGGGCGGCGCTCGCCGGACATGCGCTGCCCGCCCGGCTGTCGCCGGTCGCGCCCCGGCCGACGTCGGTGCACGCGGTCGCACGGCCTCGGCGGACGCCGTGGCTGGTCGCGGCCGCGGCAGTCGTGCTGGCGACGGCCGCGGTGAGCGTGACGGTCAGCCTCGCCGGACGGTCAACGCCGGGGACCGCGACCAGCGCCGACGGGACGCGAACGGAGCGATCCACCCCGGCGAGCAGTGCCGAGACCACCACGTCGTCGGCGACAACAGCAGCGCCGCCGGCAACCTCACCACCGCCGGTCAGCGTGCCGCCGGTCGTTGCGGCGCCTCCCGGTGCGGACCTGGGGCTGGCCGAGCCGATGAGCGTGCCCGCCTGTGACGGTGCTTACGTCACGTTCGTCGGGGCAGCCGTCGAACCGGCGCGGTACCGCACCGACGTCCAGCGGCTCCTGTCCGACCACCCCGGCGCGCGGTACCTGCACTCGCCGACGACCGGGTGCGGCTCGCTGCGCCGGCAACTCGACGGGGCCGACATCTACGCGGTGTACTACGGCACCTTCGCCACCCAGGACGACGCGTGCGCGCAGCGCGCCGCCACCGGTGGGGACGCCTACGTGAAACGGCTCGACCACACGACCCCGCCGTCTCATCTGTTCACCTGCTGAGCACAGCGACTGTCGTAGGCTCGCGACGTAAGTGAGCGTGCGCGGATCCTGATGGTGGACGACGATGCGCGGAGCCGCGAACTATTGGAGAGCACACTGCGGTTCGCCGGGCTCGACGTCCCGGTGGCCGCGGCCGGGTGGGCGTGCCTCGACGCGGTCGCGGACGCCGACCCGGTCCTGCTCGACGTGATGCCGCCCCACCCGGATGGGGGCGAGTTGGTGCGGCTGCTGCGATCTCGGCTCGATCGGCCCACTCCAACCGCGGGCGGGACTGACCCGACGCGGCAGGGCGATTTTGTTCCGCAGCACCAGCAGCACCAGCAGCTCCACACGCCCCACGGTCATGCTCCTACGGCTGATTCTGTGCGATCACCGCAGCTCAGCGTCTCAGTGCAGAGCTCTGAAACCCCACAGGGCCCGGTCAGGCGAGCCTCCTCGACCCGCTGCCCGGTCGTCCGGACCGCGTTCCACCTCGGCAGGATCGCGACTGCACGGGTTCAACACAGGGGCTGTGCCCCCTCTCCGGCTGCGAAGGGTGTTCAGGGCCGGCGTGCGCGCGCTCCGGATCGCGAAACTAGGCTCGGACGGTGCACTGGGACCAACCTGAACTCGCCGAGCTGTGGCGGCTGGCCCGCGAGACCCTGGAGGGCGGCGGCCGGTCTGCGTTCAGCATTCGCGTCGAGGACGAGAAGACCGCCGCGGCGCTCACCGACCTGTTGCGCAAGCCGGTCGCGCACCCGGCCCGCCGGCAGGTCTCCCTGGCGCGTCTGGACGAGCACGTCCGTGCGCACGGCAGCACGCTGACCGAGGTGCTGGAAGCAGTGCACGGCAGGCCGATCGGCATGTCCACGGCCGAGGAGGCCTCGACGGCCGACGCCGTGCTGAAGTTCGCACTGCGTCAGCACAACCTGCTGCACGAACCGTGGGCCGCACCGTGGATCGCGCACGTGCGCCGGTACGGCAAGATCCCACAACCGGCGTTGCCGATGCTCGCCAACCAGGCGGCCTGGGTACTCGGCAAGCTCGGGCCGACGACGACCCGGTACGCCTTGGCCGGCAACGACCTCGACGACGGACGGCCGCTCACCCGGATCGTGGGCAAGGCGCTCGAACTCATGGGCACGACCTGGGAGCGGGCTGGAATCCTCAAGGACGCCTACAGCGACCCGGTGCTGACCTCCCAGGGCTACCTGACGCTGAACGACACCCTCGAAACCCCGGAGATCACCGTTGTCCGCAGCCCACGCCTGCTCGAATCCGGCGTGCCCGGCCCGTTGATGGTGCTCCCGAACGGCCTCACCGCACAGGCCAAGCACCACCTCGTCGGCAAGGCGGTCCGCTGCCACAACGACTTCACACCGGACGGCGTCCGCGCGACCAACGACATCCTCGCCTGGACCGGCGGCACGGCGTGGCGCATGTCGGCGAACGACTACCGCGAGGCCGTCACCACCCTGATCGCCCGCGGCGTCGAACTGCCGACGTTGAACAACGGTCCCGCGGAGGCCACCTGGGATCCCGACCTGGCCAAGACCATGACGACCACGGGCTTGATGGTCACCGAGGAGCACGTGCTGCCGTCACTCCTCTGACGGCGAACCGCTTCACCTCCCGCCACCTGCGCCCCCTGGATGATCTGCGCACGACCCTCCGCAGGTCAGCGACGTTCGGCGTCCTCGCGGCCTCGCTGCGCAGCAGCGCCGGCGGTGGTTGCAGTGGGCCGCGCAGCGGTCCAGCACGCGCGATCGTCGCAGCTCGGCATGCCAGTGCGGAGTCCTGACACCCACAGGTCCCCGGCCCGCTCGGCGGCAGCGGGCCGGGGAGGACGGGATCAGCTCGCCGGCACGGTGTCCACGTGCGCGACGCCCGACGAGCGGTAACCGGACACGCGCGACTGCACCTGCGCCGGGCTCAGCACCTGGTCCTTCGCGAAGTACACGTAGTCCACGTGCTGCTGGTACGCGCGGTCACCGGGGGCGCCGGCCAGGCCGCCCGCGATGAACCACAGGTTGAAGTTGATCGACATCGGCGTCTCCGGGTAGTACTTGTCGCCGTGGTCGGCGACCAGGGTCCCGTCGATGAAGTACTTCACCCGGCCGTTCGAGACCTGGAAGACCAGGTCGTGCCAGCCCGTGTAGCTCTGCCGCTGCTCGTTGTGGACGTTGTCCGCGAGCCACGGCTCGTTGCGGTAGGTCTCCCACGTCGTCTCGTACATGACGTTCGCGGGTTCGCCCCAGCCGCCGTTGGGCAGGTACTCGAAGTCGATCTCGCCGTAGTTCGGGTCGAGGTCGCTGTTCAGCGGCGTGATGGTGAAGAACGTCTGCACCACGTGGTCGCCGTCCGGCCCGTACACCGGGGTGTCGGAGAACTTCACCCGCGCCGCGTAGGTGCCCTCGAAGAACTTCCGCTGGTGGTACACCTCGGTCTGCCGCGCGGTGGAGCCGTTGTTGGACGACTCCAGGCGCATCGACTTCTGCCCGTCCACGGTCGGGAACGTCACCTGCGACGGCTCCCAGGTGGCGGGCACGCCGGGACCGCCGCCGCCGGAGCGCACGGTCCAGCCGCGCTGCGCGATCCGGGCGTCGGCGGACGAGGCGTAGTCGAAGTCGTCGAACAGCGCCGGACCGCTCGGGTTCGGCGGGTTCGTCGTCGTGGTCGTCGTGGTGGTGGTCGTCGACCCGGACGGGGGCGTGCCGTGGAGCAGGGTGCCGCCGCGGTGCACGGTGACGCGCGACCACGGCGAGTAGGAGCTCGACGCGCGGAACGAGTAGTCGTCGGTCTGCGTGATCTGCCCCCAGTTGGCGCGGTAGAACCGCAGCTGGAGGTCCCCGGAGTCGGCGCCCGGCGCGAGCGAGCCCGCCCCGGGCGTGAAGCCGACCTCCAGGTACCGGTCGGCCGCGCCGCCGGTGAGCGTGCCGAACGCGCCGGTCACGTTGCCGCAGCCGCGCACGGCCCACGAGCAGGCGAACCGGTAGCCCACGTCGGGCGTCTCGCTCTTGAAGTAGTAGCGGACCTTCAGGTCGGCCAGCGGCACGGTGGTCGACCCGGCGTTGACCAGCTTCAGCCAGGGCTCGACCTGGTCGGTGGTGTTCCCGGACGCGCTGGTCCGGTACTGGGCGGTGACCACGTCGGCGGCCATCGCGGTGGGCGCGGTCACCAGGGCGGCGACCGCCACGGCGGCCGAGCCCACGGCGGCGATAACGCGTGCGGACAAGGTGGTTCTCCTCTGGTCAGCAGGGTGGGACAGGGGAGCGGGCTTCGTCCTGGCTGGTGACCTCCTCCCGGGTGGTCGGCGGCCGACGGGTGTCCAGGGGGCGGTGCGGCACCGCGAGCGCCGTCAGGCGACCGCCGTGGGCGCGCATCCGGTCGGTGAAGTCGGTCCACGAGGGGCGCTGCGACCACAGCGCGTCGGCGAGCGCCGCGAGCCGGGGGAACGCCAGCCGCTCCAGGTCGTGCGGGGTCGGCGCGTACTCGGTCCACAGCGCGCACTGGGCGCCGAGCACCCCGGCGGGCAGCGGCAGGTGGTAGACGTCGTGCGCGGTGACCACCAGGCCCGGCTGCCCGGCCGGCTCGTCGGGGTCGGAGGTCTGCGGGTAGTCGAGGTAGGTCGAGCGGTGCGGCGCCATCACGACCTGGTGGCCCCGGTCGAGGGCGGAGCGGGCGTCCCCGGCGTCGCGCCACGGCATGACCAGCACGCGCGGGTCGCCGACCTGCTCCCACGACACCGGCACCCGGCCGCGCGCCACCAGGTGGTCGGCCATCGCGCGCAGGAACCAGCCGTGCAGGTCGCGCGGCCCGGCCAGGCCCTCGCGCGCGACCCGGTCCGCCGCGCCCGCGCCGGTCTCCCACTCGGTGGTGGGGCACTCGTCGCCGCCCAGGTGCACGTGCCGGCCGGGGAAGACCTCCAGCACCTCGTCGAGCACGTCCCGGCAGAACCCCAGCGTCGCGTCGCCCACCCCGAACACCGCGTCGCTCACGCCCCACCGGGTCCACACCGGCAGCCGGCGGTCCGGGTGGTTGCCCAGGTGCGGGTAGGCGGCGAGCGCGGCGCGGGCGTGGCCGGGCATCTCGATCTCCGGCACGACCCGCACCCCGCGCTCCCCGGCGTAGGCGACGAGGCCCTCCAGCTCGGCGCGCGCGTACGCGCCGCCGTGCGGCACGCCGTCGCCCGCCGTCTCGGCCCGCCGCCCGCCGACCTCGGTCAGCAGCGGGTAGCGCGGCACGGGCATCCGCCAGCCCTGGTCGTCGGTCAGGTGCAGGTGCAGGACGTTGAGCTTGTGCAGCGCCAGCAGGTCGACGAACCGGCGCAGCACCGGCACCGGCTGGAAGTGCCGCGCCACGTCCAGCAGCACGCCCCGCCACGGCAGCCGGGGCGTGTCCCGCACGTCGACGCCGGGCAGCGCCCACTCCACCCCGGACACCGGGCGCGACCCGAGCGCCGGGGCCGGCAGCAGCTGCCGGATGGTCTGCACGCCGTGCGCCAGGCCCTGCCGGGTGGCCGCGCGCAGCACCACGGCGTGCTCGTCCACGGTCAGCGCGTAGCCCTCGTCGCCGAGCCCGACGAGCCGCTCGTCCAGCGCGAACACCACCCGCCCGTCCTCGCGCAGCGGCAGCGGCAGGCCGGTCGCGGGGCGCAGCAGGTGCCGCAGCAGCCGGGCCGCGCCCTCCGCGCCGGGCGTGGCGCGGATCGCGGTGCTCCCGTCGAGCGCGAACCGGCCGCGCCGGCGGACCAGCCGCGTGGGTCGTGGGACGATCACGAGCGGAACCCCCTGGTTGATCAGCCCTTGACCGCGCCACCGGTGATGCCGGTGGTGACGCGGCCCTGGAGGACGAGGAAGACCAGCAGCACCGGGAGCATGAACAGCGTCGAGGCGGCCATGGTCGCGCCCCAGTCGGTGCCGAAGGTGTTGCTGAACGAGGACAGCCAGACCGGCAGCGTGCGGTCGTCCTGGTCCTTGATGATCAGCACGTTGGCGAAGGCGAACTCGTTCCACGCGGTGATGAACCCGAACAGCGAGGTCGCCAGCAGGCCCGGCGCGAGCAGCGGGAACACCACCCGCCGGAACGCCTGCGCCCGCGAGCACCCGTCCACCAGGGCGGCCTCCTCCAGGTCCACCGGGATGGCGGCGAGGAACCCGCGCAGCGTCACGATCGTGAACGGCAGCGTGATCATGAAGTAGACGAGCGTGAGGACCCAGAGCGTGTCGAGCACCCCGGTGTCGCGGGCGATGACGTAGACCGGGATGAGCAGCGCCTCCCACGGCGTCATCTGCGCGACGAACACCATGAGGACGAACCCGCGCCGCCCCCGCCAGCGCAGCCGCGCCACCGCGAACGCCGCGAGCAGCGCCACGACGAGCGCCAGCGCCACCGCGCCGCCCGCCACGACGAGGCTGTTGCGCCAGAACGACCAGAAGCCGCGCGCCGCCACCGCCGTGCCGAAGTGCTCGAACGTCAGCGACAGCGGCAGGAACGTCGGCGTCGCCGCCTGGATGTCCTTCGCGGGCTTGAACGCGGTCAGCACCATCCAGTACACCGGGAACACCGACACGGTGAACACGACCAGCGCGGCCACCGCCCGCAGCACCCGCCCCGTCACGATGACCCCTCCTGCCGGTAGAGCTGCCGGAAGTAGGCCAGCAGGACGAGCACCAGCAGCACGACCATGAGCATCGACACCGCCGCGCCGAGGTCGTAGCGCTGCAACGACTGCGCCACCTGGAACGCGTACACCGGCAGCGTCGTCGTGGCCCGACCCGGGCCGCCCTGGCTGATGACCCAGATCTGCACGAACGCCTTCGCCACCCAGATCACCTCCAGGCACATGATCAGGCCGAACATGGCCCGCAGCACCGGGAAGGTGATCCTGGTGAACACCCGCCACGCGCCCGCGCCGTCGATCCGGGCGGCCTCGTACAGCTCGACCGGCACGGTCACCATCGCCGCGTACAGCGACAGCGCGGCGAACGGCACCGACTGCCACACGACCAGCACCACCAGGATCGCGAACGTCGCGGGCCCGTCGGCGAACCACGCGTAGTCGCGGTAGGACTCGAAGCCCAGCTCCACCAGCGCCCAGTTCACGACGCCCAGCCGGGACTGGAACAGCCACTGGAACACCGTGGTCGCCGCGATCACCGGGGTCGCCCACACCAGCACCAGCCCGGACATCACCAGCAGCCGCAGCCACCGGCCGAGCCGCACCAGCAGCAGCGCCACCAGCGTGGACAGCAGCATGATCAGCACGACGTTGACCGCGGTGAACAGCAGCGTGCGCCGCACGACGCCCCAGAACTCGGGGTCGGTGAGCACCTTCGCGTAGTTCGCCAGGCCCACGAACCGGGCCTCGCCGCGCACCAGCTGCGGCAGGCCGAACTCCTGCACGGACATCACCACGTTGCGCGCCAACGGGTAGAGCAGCAGGTAGGCGGTGGCCGCCAGGGTCGGCGAGATCAGCAGGTAGGGCCACCAGGACCGGCGGCGGCGCGGGGGAGGGGCGGCGCGCGGCGGGTCGTCCACCGGCCGCGCCGACGTCGTCGTCACGTCCCCGAGTTGAGCGCCTGGGTGATCACCCGGTCGGCCTCGGCCGCGGCGCCGGCCGGGTCGGCGCCGGTCAGCACCTCCGTCAGGAACTCCTTGACCGGGTTGCGCGCCTCGACGGCGGCCCAGTTCGGCGAGTTCGGCGTGGCGTGCCCGTTGACCGCGCCCGCCGCCATCGCCGCCGCGCCCGGGTCGTCGCCGACGGCGCCGGCCAGGCTCGTCCGGTTCGGCACGTAGTTCATCGCCCTGGCCAGCTCGACCTGCCACTTCTCCCCGGCCAGCGCCTTGACCACCTCGTAGGCGCCCTCCTGGCGCGGCGAGGCCAGCGGGATGATCAGGTCGGAGCCGCCGGTGAACACCGCGCCGGGCTCGTCGGCGGTCTTGCCGGGGATCGGGAAGAACCCGAGCTTGCCCGCCAGCGCCGGGTTGGCCTTCTCGACGAGCTTCGCCGCGCCGGGCACCGCGATGAACTGCGCGACCTGCCCGGCGGCCACCACGTCGGTCTGCTGCGGCTTGGCCTCGTCGGAGTCCTTGGGACCGTCGCCCAGCGCCTGGAGCCGCTGGTAGAACTCCGCGCCCGCCAGCGCCTCCGGCGTGTTCAGCGAACCGGCCCACCGGTCGCCCGACTTCTCGGCCAGGTCGCCGCCCTCGTCCCAGACGAACCCGGACAGCACGTACCAGTTCTGGCCGGGCAGGTAGATGCCCTGCACGTCGCCCTCGTCGAGGCGGTCGGTCGCGGCCAGCCACTCGTCGCGGGTCTTCGGCGGCGTCACGCCCGCGGCCTCGAAGAGGTCCTTGCGGTAGACGACGACGCGGTTGGCCGCGTACCAGGGGATGCCGAACTGCCTGCCGTCCACCGCGCCCGGCTCGGCCAGGCCGGGCACCCAGTCGTCGCCGCCCAGCTCGGCCTTCTTCGCGGACAGGTCGGTCACGCCGTCGCTGGCCGCGTACTGGGCGACCTGGGTGTTGCCGACCTCGATCACGTCGGGTGGGTCGGTGCTGGCCAGCGCGCTGGTCACCTTCTGCGCGATGCCGTTCCACTCCTGGACCTGCACCCGCAGGTCCAGCCCGGGGTGGTCGCGCTCGAACTCGGTCTCGAAGCGGCTCGCGAAGTCCTCGGTGGTCGAGTCCTTCATCAGCCAGACGGTGATCGCCTCCTCGCCGCCGTCCCCGGCGTCGGTTCCGCAGGCGGTCAGGGCCAGTCCCAGTGCGAGGACCACGGCGACGGGGCGGTGCGACACGTCTCACCTCTCAGCTGACCAATTGGTAACCTTCGGTGGAGCGTGTCGAAGATGGCATAGACCAATCTCGCCGTCAACACCCACGTCAACACCGTGAGAGCGCTTCCATGTTTGACGAAGTGGTCACTGACCACTGGTCTGACATACTGGGCCCGACGCGGCGGACGAAGCGAGGCGGCATGGCCGAACCGATCCTCAAGCGCGAACGGGTGCGCGACTACCTGCTGGAGCTGATCGAGACGCACCCGCCCGGCGCGCCCATCCCCGCCGAGCGCGTGCTGTGCGCGCAGCTCTCCGTCTCCCGGCCCACCCTGCGCTCCGCGGTCGACGAACTGGTCAACACCGGCCTGCTCGTCCGCCAGCACGGCCGCGGCACGTTCGTCGCACCCGCCAAGATCACCCAGGAACTGGTGTCCGGGGACCGCGCCATGACGCTGCCGCAGGCGGGCGGCGCGTGGACCAGCCGCGTCCTGGAGCACGCCCGCGTCCCGGCCGGCGCGCGCGTGGGCCGCAAGCTGCGCGTGTCACCGGCCGCCGAGGTCAACTACACCGCCCGGCTGCGCCTGGTCGACGGGCAGCCCATGGCGATCGAGTACCTGCACGTGCCGGTCGCCGTCGCGCCCGGCCTCACCCAGGAGGACATGGAGTCCGGCAACTTCTACGACCGGCTGGCCGACCACGGCGTCCACGTCGGCGACGCCGTGCAGTCGATCGAGCCGACCGTCACCAACGACTCGGAGGCCGAGCTGCTCGGCGTGCCCGTCTTCGCGCCGGCCCTGCTGTTCGAGCGCCTCACCAACGACACCACCGGCCGCCCCGTGGAGTACGTGCACTCGCTGTACCGGGGCGACCGCTACCGCATCGTCTCCCGCCTGTCGCTGGGCCGCACCGCGCCCGGCGCGCGGGCCGACCACTACCCGGGCATCCCGCCCGGCTCCGCCAGGACCGTCCGCTCGGCCACCACGGGCGACGTCCAGTAGGTCGGCGCGGCGCGTGACCCCGGACCTCGCCGGCGACGCCTCGAAGGGGGTGATCCGGGTCCGTCCGGGTCGTGGTGCGGCCGACGCCTTGAACCCGCGGTGAGCCCGCTGCCACGGTGGGTGCATGACTTACGCACTCGACCTCACCGGCCGCGACGTCCAGGGGGAGGCGGCCCGGTTGCGCGAACTCGGCCCGGCGACCCGCGTGGAGTTACCCGGCGGCCTCATCGCGTGGTCCGTCACCGGCATCGACGTGCTGCGCCGCCTGCTCAACGACCCCCGGGTCTCCAAGGACGCCCGGCGGCATTGGGCGGCCTGGGCGGCGGGCGAGGTGCCCGAGGACTGGCCGCTGCACCTCTGGGTGTCGGTGCGCAACATGTTCAACGCCTCCGGCGACGACCACCGCAGGCTGCGCTCGCTGGTGTCCAAGGCGTTCACCCCGCGGCGGGTCGACGCGCTGCGGCCCGAGGTGGAGCGGATCGCGACCCGGCTGCTGGACGCGCTCGACGCCGGCGGGGACACCGCCGACCTGCGCGCCGCCTACGCCAACCCGCTGCCGATCGAGGTGATCTGCCTGCTGCTGGGCATCCCCGAGGAGACGCGGCCGGAGCTGCGCGCCCTCGTGGACGCCGTCTTCGACACCACGCTGACGCCGGAGCGGGCGGTGGCCAACCGGGAGCGGCTCTACCGCACGCTGGGCGAGCTGGTCGCGAGCAAGCGCGCCGACCCCGGCGACGACCTGACCAGCGGGTTGATCTCGGCGCACGACGAGGACGAGGGGAGCCTGAGCGCGACCGAGCTGGTCGACACCCTGATCCTGCTGATCTCCGCCGGCTACGAGACGACGGTGAACCTGCTCGACCACGCCGTGGCCGCGCTGCTCGCGCACCCCGACCAGCTCGCGCTGGTGCTGTCCGGCGACCGCGGCTGGGGCGACGTCGTGGACGAGACGCTGCGCTGGCAGGCCCCGGTGGCGAGCCTGCCGCTGCGCTACGCGGTGGAGGACGTGACCGTCGGCGACGTGACGATCCGGCGCGGGGAGGCGATCCTGGCCGCCTACGCCGGCGCGGGCCGCGACCCGGGGTACCACGGGCCGACCGCCGACGAGTACGACCTGACCCGCGCGGACAAGGCGCACCTGGCGTTCGGGCACGGGGCGCACTACTGCCTCGGCGCGCCGCTGGCCCGGTTGGAGGCGGAGGTGGCGCTGCCCGCGCTGTTCGCGCGGTTTCCGGACCTCGCGCTCACCACGCCGGCGGCGGAGCTGCGCCCGGTGCGCTCGTTCATCTCCAACGGCCACCTGGAGCTGCCCGTCCGCCTGCGCTGACCCGTCCGCCGCGCCGGCCCGGTTGCCTGCGCTGAGCCGTCCGCCGACTTGCCGGGAGTGGCCCGGGTCACTACCGTCCCGATAAAGTGAATCCGTTTCGCATACGTCGGGGAGTGGGAATGCGGAGCTCTCGCCGGTCGCTGGTGTCCTGCGCGCTGGTCGGCGCCCTGGTCGTGGTCGGGCTGCCCGCCGCCGGCGCGCAGCCCGCCCCGGCCGCGCCCTACCTGGTCGGGCGCGGCATCTCGGACGTCACCGGGCCCGCCGCCGAGAACGGCATGATGGGCTACTCGTCGTTCGAGCAGAAGACCACCGGCATCCACCAGCGGCAGCGGTCCCGCGCGTTCGTCGTGGTGGACCAGGCCACCGGCAAGCGCGTCGCCTACGTCAACGCCGACCTGGCGATGGTCTTCCGCTCGGTGCAGGAAGCCGTGCTCTCCCGGCTCCAGGCCCGCTACGGCGGCACGTACACGCGGGAGAACCTGCTGCTGTCCGCCACCCACACGCACGCGGGGCCCGGCGGCTACTCGCACAACCTCGCCTACAACCTGTCCGTCCTCGGCCTCCAGCCGCAGACGCTGAACGCCATCGCCGACGGCATCACCGAGTCCGTCGTCGAGGCGCACGAGGACCTCAGGCCCGGCGACATCACGCTGGGGCGGGGGCAGCTGACCGACGCCAGCGTGAACCGCTCGCGCACCGCGTTCGAGCGCAACCCGGCCGTCGACAAGGCGCACTTCCCGAACGCCATCGACCCGTCGATGACCGTGCTCAGGTTCCGCCAGGGCAGCACCGACGTCGGCGCGATCAGCTGGTTCGCCACCCACAACACGTCGATGACGAACGAGAACACCCTGATCAGCCCGGACAACAAGGGCTACGCCTCCTACCAGTGGGAGCACGACGACGCGGGCGTGCGCTACCTCGACGACCGGCCCGGGTTCGTCGCCGCGTTCCCCAACACCAACGCCGGCGACATGTCGCCCAACCTGAACCTGCGGCCCGGCTCCGGCCCCACCGAGGACGAGGTCGAGAACACCCGGATCATCGGCGAGCGGCAGAACCGCGAGGCCCAGCGCGTGTTCGCCGGGCCCGGCACCGCCGTCACCGGGTCGGTGGACTCGCGGATGCGGTTCGTGGACATGTCGTCGGTCGCCGTGGACGGCCGGTTCACCACCGACGGCCGCCCCGGCACGACCTGCTCCGGCGTGGTCGGCGCCTCCACCCTGGCGGGCAGCGTGGAGGACGGCCCGGCGATCCCGCTGTTCCACGAGGGCATGACCAGCCCGTGGAAGGCGCTGTTCGAGCCGTTGCAGGTCGAGGTGCCGCAGTGGCTGAAGGACTGCCAGTACCCCAAGGCGTCGCTGGTGCCGACCGGTCTGATCGGCGCGACCCCGGACGTGGTGCCGCTCCAGGTCGTCAAGATCGGTCCGCTGCACCTGGTCGCGGTGCCCGGCGAGGTCACGGTCGTGGCCGGCCTGCGCATCCGGCAGGCGGTGGCGGCGGAGGCGGGCGTGCCGCTGGGGGACGTGCTCGTGCAGGGCTACGCCAACGACTACGCCCAGTACGTGACCACCCCGGAGGAGTACGACCTCCAGCAGTACGAGGGCGGCTCGACCCTGTTCGGCCGCAACACCCTGCCCGCCTACGAGCAGGAGTTCGGCAAGCTCGCCGCGGCGCTGCGCACCGGCGCGCCCGTGCCTGCCGGCCCGACGCCCGGCACGCCGCCGTTCACCGGCGTCAACCTCCAGACCGGCGTGGTGTTCGACGACAAGCCGATCGGCACGTCGTTCGGCCAGGTGCGCACCGAACCCGCCGCCTCCTACACCCGGGGCCAGACGGCCACGGCGGTCTTCGTCACCGGCCACCCGAAGAACGACCTGCACCGCAACGGCACGTTCCTGGAGGTCCAGCGCCTCGTGGACGGCCGCTGGACCCGGCACGCCGACGACGGCGACTGGTCCACCCGCTACCGGTGGCAGCGCGAGGGCGTCGCGAACTCGACCGCGACGGTCACCTGGGCCATCCCGGCGGACACCCCGGCCGGCACGTACCGCATCCTCCACCACGGTGACTGGAAGAGCGGCTGGACCGGCGCGGTCACCGGGTTCACCGGCAC
>NZ_JBPKJK010000041.1:0-61407 GCF_051756985.1 Saccharothrix sabaoui | reverse complement strand
CCTGATCGTCAGGGCGCCGAGGACGACAGGGCGTCCTGGACGGGGACGACGGCCGGGACAGTGTGTGCCGAAGGTGGTCGCGGCCCGCCGCACCGTGCGCACGTCGCGGGGGTTGGGCAGCTGTGCCTCCACGCCGGGTTGGTCGCCTACCGCCGCCCGGGCCGCAGTGACCAACTGCTCGTCAATGACGATGCAGGCCACCGGGACGGGCGGGTCGTCGTGTTCGAGGGCGACGTGCGCGGAGCGCACGACACCACGGGAGGAAACCCTGTGGACAGGTCCAGGACCTGTTCCGCCCCGCCAGCCGCGGTCGGCCGGTGCGCACAGGACGTGTTCGCGATGAACCTCGATGGCGCGGGCCCGTGTCCCGATGACCGGGTCCGGCTCGCACAGCCGGATAGCCCTCTGCCGGTCGATCGGGCGGTTGAGGCCGCAGCCGAGCAGGTAGTCGCGCAGCAGGACCTGACCACACAGCATGAGAACCCTGGTGCGGCCGCTCAGGGTCCCGAGCTGCCGATCGGGACCGTTGGCCCCCGTGGGATCGCCCAGTACGTGACCCGGGTAGCCGCCGGGCGGGAACCGGTCGGCGGCTACCCGGTCGTGGACCCACGAGGTGTCCACTGGGTGTTCGTTCACCTGAGCGAGAACGTGTCTGCGATCCGCCGCAGCTCCGGGATTTTTTACCGAGCATCCAGTAGAGCTTCTCCGCCGCGTCCGGGGTGAGCGCGACCGTCGCCGCAGTGCCGAAGCTGACTTCGTAGTCACCGTCAGCGGTGATGGATTCCTTGAACTCCGCCTCCTTCGTGATCCGAAGGTAGGACGTCTGCTCGATCGCGTCTACGGGCTGTTCCATCTGCGAACAACTCTCCCTTTTTCATCATGCGACAGCGTTGCCGCGTCGCGAAGTGGCGACGACATATGCCGCCAAGTCAGATATTCAAGCGGCGACATAATGCGCGTAGACGGCGACTACGCGACAGGTCGCGCACTGTCCCCCATAAGCCTTGCATCGTGCTGCATATCCAGGTCCCGGTCGTGTCGCACAACGTCGAACAAGTCGTCGAACTGCATAGGGGCGAGCGCATGCAAGGCACCTGCGATGAAAGCCGGACCAGGATTCAGATCACCCGAGAGTACCCGTGCGACGGTCGACCGGTTGATCTCCATCTTCTTCGCCAGTGCGTAGTCTGATCGGAAACCGGCAAGTCTCGCCGCTTTGGTGAACACATCGCCTCTGAGCCGGACGGTGAAGGGCATCGCTACCTCACGCGAATAGTGGACGGCCACCCACGGTGGATCGGCGGCTTCCCGGGTCCGGGCGCGACACGGAGGTCAGGCGACGTGATGCTGATAGGAATCCGCACATCGAGCCAATATCCGGCGCGACTGCTCGACATCGAGAGCAACGGTGTCGAGATGCCGCATCTTGCGCTCGTAGGCGACCAGGATCTGAGGATCCTCGTGGAACACGGTCGCGACGTCGGTCTCGACGTAGACCAGCGGACGCAGAGGGCCCTCGAAGGTCAACAGCGTGGCGGGACTGCGCAGCGCCGGGTGAGGAGCGCAGGTCAGCGGAACGATCCGCACGCAGGTCATGGGCCAGTCGCACATCGCCGCCAGGTGCAGCAACTGATCCCGCATCACCCGCGGCGGCGCGGCAACCTGGCGCAGTGCGGCCTCGTTGACGTACAGGACCGTCTCCCGACTACCCGGCTGCCGCAACCGACGTTGCCGAACCATGCGGGTCTGGGCGGCGTTCGGCCCACCCGTCAACGCCAGGGCGTAGTCCTCCGTCTGCCCCAAGAGGGGGACGATCAGAGGTTCGTAGGCCGTGACGGTCCGGGCGACCGGTTCGTGGGCCGCCAGTGCCGCCAACGTGTCCGGTGACCCGTCGTGCACCCGCAGAAAGCTGTCGGTGTTCGACTCGTGGGCGACGGCCATGATCCGATCGCGGGTCGCCTTGTCGGTCCCGTAGCGGCCGAGCAGGGTCGCGATGTCACTGGGAAGAGTGCCGCGAGTGCCCGTCTCCAGTTTCGACAGCTTGCCCAACGACCACTCCAGGCCCTCGGCGGTCTGACCGCTGGACGCCCTCGCGCGACGGCGCGCTCGACGCAGCTCCTCTCCGAGCTCCCGGCTGCGCGCAGTGCTCAGCCGAGCAGGGTGCGGCTTCTCCTCGCTGTTCATCATCTCCTCATTCCTGGCTTGCCTTCCCGGCCCGCGCGGCGGCGAGCCGTACCGCGATGGGGCGAACATCCGCAGGCTGAATCCCGGTTACGCTGCGACTCGCTGGGCCTGATCAGGGCCAGCATCGGTAGCCACACGGGTTTGGACGGCCCGCTGGAGATCTCCGAGCCGGTTGGCCGACTCAACGTCACCGGACCTCATGCCGCGCGCCTCGGCACACGTCCGCTGTCGGAGCCGGTCGCACTCGACCGTGTTCTCGGCGGAGCAGACGACGAGACGATGGCTGTCGGGCAGGTGACGGTCGGCATATGCGAAATGCTCCAGGGACGAGTCAGCTGAAACCAGGGCATCCGCCACCGACCGGGCCGCCCTGTAGGCGACATCGCAGTGATAGCGGATGCTGGCTACAAGCCAACCGCCCGATACCCACTAGATCCAGGCAAAAAAGAGGAAATCTTGCGGCAATCTTGCGGTACCGCTTGTCCACCGAACGGGTGACACGCCATAC
Organism: Saccharothrix sabaoui; assembly: GCF_051756985.1. Taxonomy (NCBI): domain Bacteria; kingdom Bacillati; phylum Actinomycetota; class Actinomycetes; order Pseudonocardiales; family Pseudonocardiaceae; genus Saccharothrix; species Saccharothrix sabaoui. Next base: position 58,715 of record NZ_JBPKJK010000041.1, on the reverse strand, counting down.
CTCGATACTGAACGACCTGCTGTTCTCTTGCTGCCTCGACTATCGTTTCGGACCCAAGGTGCGGAGGAGACAACAGGGATGCCGAAGCGCGAGAAGCTCCAGGAGCGGCGGACGAGGCGCGGGTTCACCCAGGAGAGCCTGGCCGCGTTGTTGCACGTCAGTCCTCGGACGGTGCGCGGCTGGGAAGCAGGCACCAGCGTCCCATACCCCGAATACCGCCAGCCTCTCGCCGACGCACTTCACGTCACGCTCGACCGACTCGATCAACTGCTCGACGAACCGCAGGTTGCCGACGGACCCGACCTGTCGTTCGCACGAACGCCTGCCACGCACGCCGCCCTGGACGTCGGCACTGTCGACGCGCTCGAAGGTTTGAATCTGCGTGTACCGCCTCGACGGCGCATCGGCCGGATCGAGGTCGAACAAGTGAGGCTGATGACCGGGGCGCTGGCCGCCAGCGAGAATCTCTACGGCGGCGCCATGGCCGGCGAGGCGGGCATCGCCCACTTGCGGTGGGCATGCCGGATGCTGGAAGCGCAGATCGATCCCGCGATCAAACCGGCCTTGTTCGAAGCCGTGGGCAACTTGGCGGGCGTCGTCGCCTTCTCCGCCTTCGACGTCGACGCTCACGCGGTCGCGGCACGATGCTTCCGGATCGCCTTGACGTGTGCGGACCAGGGCGGTTCGTGGGAGCTGCGGGCGGCCACCCTCACCGACATGGCGCGCCAGGCCGTCTATCTCGGCGACCTCGACGAGGCCCTGTCGTTGATCGAGTTCGCACAAGTCCGTGCCGATCGGTTGACCGCCACGGCCAGGGCCGCGACCTCGGTCGTCCGCGCCCGAATACTGGCTCTGCTCGGTCGCCTCGAGGAGGCCATGGCGGAGGTGGATCTCGGCGACGCGCACTTCGCACGGCGTCACGCCGCCACCGATCCACCGTGGCTGGTCTACTACGACGAGGCCGAACACGCGGGCAGCAGCGCACGAGCGCTGATTCCCGTCGCCGTTGCCCAGGGACAACCCGGCGAAGCAGCTGAGCGCTTGACCATGGCGATCAGCCTGCACAGCGATGCCTACCCGCGTTCACGGGCGTTTTCGACGGCACGGCTCGCCACCTTGCACATGACTGCGGGCGACCCGCGGGAAGCCCTCGTGCTCGGACGACACGCCGCCGCGGATGCCGCGCTGTTGCACTCAAGACGGATGAACGCGGAGTTGCTCATGCTGATGCGCGCCAGCGAACAACATCTGTCGATCCCCGATGTGGCAGACCTGGCCCAGTCACTGGGATCGGCCATCGGTGACGACTGACGAGTCCAGCACGCAGACCGCCGCCCCCGCATACGACGTGCTCATTACTGCGGGTGTCCGCGCGGGCGTGCCGACCGCCGGAGCCGAACTGATCCGCGACGGAGGCAACGTCCTGTACCGCCTGCCGGGCCAGGTCGTCGCCCGCATCGGCCCGGCAGGCTCGTATAACACCGCGACCCACGCGGTCCGCGTCGCCCGTTGGCTGGCCACCACCGACGTGCCGGCGGTTCGCGTCCTGGACGACGTCGAACAGCCCACGATGGTCGGACAACGGCCCGTAACGTGGTGGGCACAGCTTCCCGAACACCGCTACGCCACCCCCACCGAACTGGGAACGACGCTGAGACGTATCCACACACTCGCCGCGCCCGATTCGCCCCGGTTGCCCCTGCTCGATCCCTTCAGCGGATTGGACGAAGTGATCGCGAACGCGACTACGGTCGCCGACCACGACCGACGCTGGCTTGTAGACCTCCTAGCCGACCTCCGCCACCGGTACGCAGGGCTGCAATCCTCACTACCCCAGTGCGTCATCCACGGCGACGCATGGCAAGGCAACCTCGCCGTTCCCGAGAACGGCCCTCCCACACTGGTGGACCTCGACCGCGTCGGGCTGGGCCCACGCGAGTGGGACCTGATTCCCCTGGCCGTCGACCACACCGACTTCGCCCGCATCACACCTGCGGACTACGACGCGTTCGTCGACGCCTACGGCGGGCACGACGTAACCACTCACCCCGGATACCGCACCTTGGCCACCACCACGGAACTCCGCTGGACCGCATTCACCCTCCGCAAAGCCGAGACTGATCACAAGGCGACGAACGAAGCCACCCATCGCCTGGCCTGCCTACGAGGTGATATCCAACAGCCCTGGAAGTGGACAGCGTTCTGACTGACCAATAAGGAACGACCGGAACTTGATCGTGAGGTTGCCGAAGCCGAAGCACAACCACCGATGGTGGCGAACAGGAGGTGCGATTCAGCAGTTCAGCAGATCATCGACCGCCTCACGCCAACGAACTGACCCGAACACGACCCACAGACCGAGCCGCCCAAAGCACACCTCGGCGACATCCGCACATGCCGATGAGCGTGCGGTCATTCGCGGCTACACCGCGTCGCCACTTGGTCGGGGTCCACGCGGGAACTACTGCCGTTCAGGCACACCTGCCTCGAGCACCGCTAGGTCGCGCACGGCGTATCGGTGGTGCTCGGCTTCTTCCTTCAGCACCACCTTGAGGCAGCGGCGCACGACGTACTCCTGGTCGGGATACATGTCAGCTGGTTTGCGACCGCATACCCGGTCGAGCTCGGCCGCGGTCAGCCCGTCGACGACACGCCGCATCGCGGCCATGCGAGCGAGCCGCGGCGCGAGCACCTCCTCGAGCGTCGGGGTGGCTTCGAGGGTGAGGCCGAGGTTCGCCGACTCGTCCGGCGGCGTCCCCCCGGCGGGGAAACCCAACGGGTGGTAAGGCGCTTTCTCCTCAAGCACCGCGTTGCCGAGCCAGGCGTCGCAGGCGAACAGCAGATGCCGTTGTGTCTCGACGAATGACCACTCGCCGTCGACCTGCTCGTGCAGTTTGGCCGCGGGCAACAGCCGCGCCCGGTCGAGTGCCGCGCCCCACAGGGTCTCGATGGCGTCCCAAGCAGCCCGGTAGTCCTCGGGAGAAGCCGCATTCCGCGCCAGCACCCGCGCGGGGTGCCGGCGGTCGAGCTCGGCCTCGACATGTGCGGTCACGTCGACGTCGTTGACGACGAGGCGCTCGAAGTAGCCACCGAGGTAGATGTCGCTGCCGTAGCAGTCGACGATCTTCAGATCGTTCACCTCGCAATCGCGGATCTCGAGGCCGGCGAGGTTGCACAGGTGGATGCGAGCACCGCGGAATTGGTCGCTCTGGGCGTATTCGGAAACCATCGAAGCAGTCTCGCTCACTCATCACGCCTGCGCCAGGGGCTTCCCGGACTTCCACATTCAGCAGTGGTCTGAAGCGGGCCCCACGGAAGGTGAAGTACGGTGTCGAGGTCGTGGCCACGGTGGCGTCGTAAGGTGCTGTGGCGCTCGCGCCCCGCACACCGGCTCGGCTTCATACGCCCGACGCCTGCAGACGCCGTCATCGTGAGCGAGCAAGCCTTCGTACAGATGACCGAAGTATCCCGGGTCGAGTTCCACCGCGCAATTAGGACCGACCGGCCCACACCTGCAACGACGTTCCTTCGTCAGCGGGAACGCACTCTTCTGCCGCGGAGCGAGCGGTCGAACCATCGGATGCTCCTGCAGTGAGCGGACATTTTGTCGTGGCCGCATGACTTCCACCTACTCGAGCCCAGCCGCGCCGCGTAGGTAGTGCTGTATTGCGGCGGCACCAGCGTTATCCCCTATCTCAAGGAACACTGTCCGGGCTTGGTGCCAGTACGCCTCCGCCTCGGCCGGTTGGCCCAGGCCCAGCGTCGCGCGGCCCAGGTTCTGCAGCACGAAAGCCAGACCGCGGCTGTCACCGCACTCCAGGAAGATCGGCCCGGCTCGGTGGAGGGCGTCCGCGGCGGCTTGGAAGCGCTCCGCTTGGAGGTGGGCGACGGCCGCGTTGTTCGACGCTGTTCCCTCGAGATAGCGCTCGCCCGTGGTGCGGAACAGGTCTTCCGCGTGTCCGTGAGCGGCGACAGCGTCGTCGTAGTTCCCGGCTTCCCGGTAAGCCGAACCCAAGTTGTTCCAGGTCAAACCCGCGACGTGCGGATCCCCCAGCTCTTCGGACAAGGCCAGGTTCCGCGTGTACGCCGTGATCGCGTCGTCTGTGCATCCCACGGAGGCCAGCGCCGCGGCCAGGTTGTCGCGTGCCGTGAGTTCGCTGTACACGTCGCCCAAGTCTTGCGCCGTGTCCAGTCCGCGCTGGAGCGCGACAACCGCCTCCTCGGATCGCCCGGCGTCGCGCAGGGCGGCGCCTGCGCCGGTGCGTGCGATCATCTCGCCGCGCCTGTCTCCGACGGCACGGTGCAGGTCTCCCGCCTGTTCGAGAACGGCGATGGCCTCGTCGAGCCGCTGGGACTCGTGCAGCGCCAGGCCCAGGTTGTTGAGCGCGATCGCCTCGCTGTGTCGGTCCCCGATCGCCAGGTAGAGCTCACGGGCGCGTGCGTGGGCGGCGACGGCTTCGCGGATGCGGCGCAGATTGAGCAGGGCGTTGCCCAGGTTGGTCCACGTCGCCGCTTCCCCGCTCCGGTCGCCCAGTGCGCGATACGACTCTGCGGCCTGCACCTGAAGTGCTATGGCTTCGTCGAACCGCCTGTTCCTGCTTAGGGCGTTGGCCAGGATCACCGTGCAGTTCGCCCAAGTGCCCCTGTCGAGATGAGTGGAGCTGGCCTGGGCGTGCGCCGCTACGGTGAGATGGTCGGAGAGGTACCAGCGCCAGGTCAGGTACACGGCCAGGGCGGTGCCCAATCGGGCGGCCCGCTGGTGTTCTCCCGTGATGGCGGCTTCGACCACTGCGGCGACCAAGCAGGCTCGTTCGGCGTCGAACCACTCAAGGGCTTCATCCAAGTCGGCGAACCGACCTGCGACGTACTCATCCGGTAGCGTGCGGAGCCGGTCGTCGGCGGCGTCGGCGGTCTGGGTGAAGTGCTCGGCCAGCCGCTCGCGGGCGGCCAGTACGCCATCGGTGTCGAGACCGGGGGCTTCCCGGCTGCTGGTGTGCGCGCGGATGAGGTCGTGCACTCCCCACCGGTCGGGACCGTTGGGGCGCAACAAGTAAGCGTGCCGCAGACCGCGGAGCGCGACCCGAACCTGGTCCACCGGATGATCGGCAAGGGCGGCGGCGGAGGCGGTGGAGATGTCCGGACCGGGTGCCGCGCACACCATTCGCAGCAGGCGTGCCCGGTCGGGGTGGCGTTCGACCAGCCGGAGCCAGGACCAGTCGAACACCGCCGCCAAGGCCTGTTCGCCCCGGGCGTAGCCCTCTACTCCGGGAGCCTGCCGCAACTGCCGGGCGAGTTCACCAGGTGTCAAACCGGATTCGTCGAGCAGCAGTGCCGCGGCGATCCGCAATGCCAGCGGGAGGCCGCCGCACGCGGACGCCAACTCCTTGGGATCGCTTCCCACGCCCAAGACCTCATCCAGCAGGGCACACGCCTGCTCCGACCCGAGGACGTCGAGATCCACCCGCGTGGCACCGGGCAAGTCCAAGGTGTCACGCGTGGTCACCAGCCAGCCGTGCGGGACTCGGCGGGGCAGCAGGTCCCGAACCTGTTCACCGGTCGCCACGTTGTCGAAGACCAGCAGCACACCGGAGTCCTGGTCGGCGAACTGGTCGAGGACCTGTCCGTATACCGCCGCCTGTTCACCCAGGTCGGCCGGGATCTGCTCGCCGGGCAGACCGAACACGCGCAGGAAGGGAGCGAACCCCGCCGAAGCTGGCACCTGCCACTCAGCACTGTAGCCATGCATGTCGACCCGGAAGACCCCGCCCGGGAACCGATCCCGCCGCACCACATCTACAGCAACGTGCTCGGCAACAGCGGTCTTACCGACACCACCCATACCCGCCAGGACAACGCCCACCCCGCGCTCAAAAGCTGCCACGACCTGCTTGACGACCCGCGTGCGACCGATGAACACCTCCCCCTGGGTGTCCGAATCACGTACCCGGTGCACCACCGCCACACCGGCCCGCTCGGGCTGTGGGAGGACAACCTGATCGATATGACCCGCTTGCACCAGGTTGCCGATCTGCCCGGAGGCGCGATTCGTCACTCGGGACTCAGGCTCTCGCTCACGCATCCACCAACTGTGGACCACCCCGCGTGGTGCCGCGCCCCGGGGGATCTCACCAGCCCGCAGATACACCTACTTGGCACGCCAAGAAAGCCCTGGGCGATGTAGCCCAGGAAGGCCAGCCGATGCAGGCCCGCTTGGGCATCGAGGTAGACAACCTGCCCGCCGCCTGGGCACAGGGCACGGGCGCGGTCCTGGCGGAGCAACCTCCGCAAGACGACGTCCGGGTAATGCTCGATCCGGTGGGCCACCCGTTCCGGCCTACCGGCCAGGCGTCGGCTGGTGGTTCTGGACGTCATGGCCTCATACAACTAGCCCGCAGTACGTCAGCTGGCGTCGAGGAGCAACTTGCCCGCGTTCTCGCCGCAGAAGAGCGTGTCCAGGGTCGCAGGGAATCGTCGATGGCGCTCGTAACCACGTGTCCCTTCAAACGGTGTGGCCCTCGGAGATCCACTGCGCCATCTCGGCGGTCGCCTCCGGTAGCGCTTGACCATGCGGCCTCCGGCCCCGATGACCGCATCGGCCGGCTGACCACGCGCAACTCCTTCATCGAACTGACCGGGAGGAGCGCGGCGGCGGCAGCCGAGACACACAGCGACCTGCGGTTCGGTCCTGTGTTCGTCGAGCTGGCGGCACCGGTGCGCCCGTCAACCCCTGGTGATCCGCCGAGTCTCTACCGGCAGGACGTCGACCGGTGATCTCATCGCGACCGGCTGGCCTGGCGTCAGCCTGCGGTGATCCACTCTGCCGGGACCAGGGCGCCTTGGCCGTCACGCCACCGCCGGATCACCGCAGATACGAAGACCGGTTGCTCCAGGTCTGCGTGTTCCATGGCGATGACCTGGAGCTTGCCGTCCGCTGAGGTGATGGTGTTGGCGATGGCCTGGTACGCGCGCAGGAGAGCGGCCCGGTCGGACTCCTCGGCTGGCTGTAGGTCTGTTTCTTTGTAGTCGGCGGGGAAGTAGACCTGGGAAGGCTGGTCGAGAACGAGCAGCTGCGGCACTGGCCGATTATGGTCGATGAACCACTCGTGCAGGCTCAGGAACGCGGCCAGGTGGTAGCCCAGCCAGTTCTGCCCGCCGCCGATCTCCTTGAGGGGGACTGGTCCTTCGTTGGTGTCGGCCACGACGGTGAGGCGGCGCAGGTCAAACCGGATCGGGGCGTCGGAGTGCTCGAGGACGAGTGCGCGGGCCTTGGCGGTGATCTTTTGGTTGATCAGTGACAGGCTGCTGTTGACCCGGTCGGCCTGCACGTCGTGGCCGAGGGCGTCTTCCAGTTCCTCGATGGCCGCGCGCATCTCTTCGCGCTGGTCGCGGATGCGGGGGGCGACTGTGTAACGTGCGGCGTTCTCCAGGAACAGGCTGATGCGCCCGCGGACGGCGGCGGCGCGTAGCGTGGTGTCGCGGTACCGTGCGGCCTCGCGCATGCCGGCCTCGAGTGCGTCCCGTTCGTCGTGGTTGGTGCCGAGTGCGCGGCGGTGCTCGCGGAGCAATTCTTCTTGCTCGTCGATGAGGGCCTGGATCTGCGGGGTGTCGTCGCTGACGTGGACGACGTTGGCGTTGAGCTCCTCCAGGTCTGTCCGCAGTGCGGTCGCGACGGCGCTCGGGGCGGTCACTTCGCTGTTGCAGACCGGGCATGCTTCCAGAGAGGTGTCAGGGCTGACTTTGAGCAGTGACAAAGAAGTCAAGCGTTCGCGGTGGTCGAGTGCTTGCGTCAGGAACTCGCTGCGGTCGCGGAGTGCGCTTCTGAGTTCAGCGAGCCGGGCGCGCGTCTGCTGGAAGGCGATGCGCAGTCGATCCCGCTCCTGCGAGAGGGTGGCCAGGGGATCGTCTTCGTCCTCGGGGATCTCGGGCAGACCGGGCAGGGGTGCCGAGGCGGCGGTGCCGAGCAGCGCGAGCGCGTCGTCCAGCGTGAGCTCGTCGGTGTTCAGAGGGTCGAGCAGCGAGGTCTCGACAGCTTCCCTTACCAGGGCACGGGCCTGTCCGGACGCGGGCGCTGCGGATTCCTGCTGGTTGAGATCTCGCTCATGGTTCCGCAGTTCGGACTTCATCCGCTGCAGCTGTGCACGTTGCACGGCCTGTTCGGGGTCCACAGCCCCGATGAAGTAGGGGAAGATGTCGCGGATCGTCCTGGGGCCGTGATCCTCCCCCTGCGAGTGGAACAGGTGGTCGGGATTCGCCACCACGTTTTGGGCTTGAATGCAGAAGTACAGGGCATGGCGGATGGACGGGGCCATGGTGTTGCCCCGGGTGGTTGGCAGGCGGATTGAGAGGTCGATGCCCGTGAACTCGGCGAGCAGGCCGCGCGCGGCCTCGATGGTGAAAGTGAACTGCATCTGCTCTGCAGCCAGCGGGAGATCCCCTGGCTGCTGGAAGACCAGGCAGAGCCGGGGGGATGGGGTGGTTCCGCGCGCTGCCGGGCGGGCCACGAACAGCTGGCGGTCGCCGCGGACGATCTGCACCGCGAAAACGTCGACGTACTCGCGCAGCTTGCCCGCGCTGATGGGGTAGTTGTCGCCGCTGCTGGCCATGCAGTAGTTGGTGACATCCCAGATGGAGGTCTTGCCCGTGAGGGAGTCGCCGGTGACGATGTTGAGTTCGCCGAGGTTGAACTCCAGGCTGCGCACCTGACCGGGCTGCTTGCCGTACAGGGTCAGGGACTTGAGCTGCCAGGTCACGGTCGTACTCCAAGCAGGGTGAGGACGGTGGCGGTGGGTCCGCCGGTGGGCAGCCACCGGCCGAGCATGTGGGCGGCCTTCTGGACCGCGGCGGCTTCGGCTGACCGGTTCCGGATCCCCTTCGGGATGGCCTTGTCGCGCAGGGTGAGTGCGGCCCCATGCAGAACGAGGACCCGGGTCTGCAGTGCGAACAGCAGTCCGGGTCGCACCACGGTGAGAAGTCCGGGGGCGTTGGCGGACATGTGAACTTTGATGGTCCCGTTGTTTTCCGCCCACTGGGCCATGTTGGCGTTGGCGTTCGGCAGCAGGTCCCGGACCGCAGGTTGCAACGCCATGACAGCGGAGGCGACCACGAGGGGCAGCGGACCGGGGCGTTCGTGCGCGTCCAGGTGGCCTTGGACGACGCGGGCGCAGACCAGGGCGGTGAAGGCCGGGTTGTACAGCGCCCGCTCTTCCCTGCTCCACTCGACAGGGCTGCTCATTTGCTCGACACCGACCCGAGCAGCGCCATGAGGCGCTCCTGGAACTCGGGGTGCCAGCCGACCCGCCGCTCGTCAGCGAGGATCTGGTACGAGCCCTTGGTGACGAACGGCTCGTCGCATCCCGGCCGGATGGGGAACCGGGCATGGTGATCGACCCACCGGTAGATGGCGCGGGCCTCGCGGACCTTGGCCTCCTCCGCGGCCTCTTGCCCCAACTCCTCGTGCATCTCCTCGAAGCGGCTTGACCACTCCTCGACGAGGCGCTTCTCGTACTTGCCCAGCTCACCCGGCCGGAGCAGGTTGTCGTTGACCCACCTCGACCGCTGGGTGAACGCCCGCAGGTAGTCGCTGACCGCCTGCTGGATCCTGCTGTCGCCGACATTCACGAGGCGCAGTTGCCGGACGTAGACCTGTTCTCCGCCGTCGGGGTCCGCGCCGCCTGTCTCAGGCAGGTCGTCGTCGATGGGCAGGCTGTCAGGGCCGAAGCCTTTGCGGCGGTCGCTGAACACCACGTCGAACTCCAAGCCGGTCACCGGCCCCGACGCAGGGTCGCGCAACTGGGCGACGACCCTGCGGAAGAACCACCCGTCCAGGCGCTCCAGAAAGACCTTCGCGTGTTCGTGGCCCACGGCGAGGCCCAGCAGGCGCTGGAGGCGCTGGGTCGTCTCGTCGATGTCAGGCGCCGCGTCGAGCACGCGAATCCGCTCGAGCAGGGATCGACGCTGGTCTGCCGTCAGCCTGTCCCACGCCTCGTACGCGGACTTGTTGGTCTCGTTCCTGGAGGTGCGACGGGCTTCATCTAGCAGCCCGAGCGCCTTCGCTTCGTCCCGGGGGCTGCCAGGGCCCGGAGGCCGGAGGTGGTAAGCGGCGCCCTCCGCGGCGGCCTCGGCGGTCGTGAGCAGGAAAAAGGTGGGGCGATCCAGGCTGGCTGCAGACTCGACCCAACCGGTGGCCCAGATCCGCAGGCTCTTCCACAGGTCAGTGGCCTTGTCAGTCATCTTGGTCCCCGGGGCGCGGTGCTTGAGCTGGTAGAGGCCCGGTCCCGCGTCCTCGTGGACCTCGATGTCGTCGCCCGCTTCGATGGCCACGGACCAGTCGGGACCGGCTCCTGTCTGTTCGACGCAGAAGTAGAGCGCCTTGCGGAGCTGATAGAGGTAGCCGACCGCCGAAGCCGACGCCTCGAACAAGTCGATCTGCTCACCCATCCCGAACCTCCCCGCCGCGTCGCCCGCCGATCACATGATCCGGCCGTCCCGCCGTTAACCGTGGCGAGGCACTCGCGTGTTACACGGCGTTATAGCAGCGATGCACGTGAGGATGGTGCGGACAGGCGTCCAGGACGTCCCCGCCCAGGTTCGTGGCCTGCAGGCTCGCGGTTGACGAGGCAATCGGAGATCGTTGCCGCTGGCTGCTTGATCGCCGCGACGGCGCGTTCGGCGTCGACGTCGCGGCGCTGGTTCTCGGCCCTGACGCCTGGCCACCACCTATCCCGCAGGGGCCGCGCCTGACGACCCCGGCGACCAAGCCGCCTGCCCCCGCCCCCGCGCCCGCGCCCACCAGCACGCCCGTCACCACAGCCCTGGCGACCACGCCCCACATTGCCCTTCAGCACATGAACATCGTGTGCCACCCCGAGCACACATCGATCAACCACCGAACAAGCGAACATCCGCTTCTGCCGCAGAGGGCGCACTGCACCGGGCCTGACACCGCGGAGACCGTCATGAACGCAGACGGTGAATTGTCCGGGCCGCTGACCTGCTCGCTGGAGCGCGCCGGGTCGCTGTGGTCGGACACCGACCTGATGCTGGGCCGCGCCGACGGTGCTCTGGCCTACGCCGACCGGGCCGTGGCGGAGTTCGAAGCCGCCCCGGACGAACGCCGCAACCGGGGCTCGGAGCGCATGACCCGCATTCAGCAGGCCAAGGCGCACCTCGTGCTGCACGACCTGGCCGGCGCCGAGGACGCCCTGCGCCCGGTGCTCGACACGCCCCCGCCAACCGCGTCCGCCCCCTGGTCCATCGCTTGACCGAGGTCGGCACACTGGCAAAACGGATCGGCGGTACGACCGATGCCACAGCGAGGCGGATCCAAGGGGCCGTCACCGACTTCCGCAGGGATACCGTGGCGAAGGAGTGACCGCGTGAGCACGGCCGAGCCGATGCGCGAGCACTGGTGGTGGCGACCGGGCTGGAAGACCGGCCGATCCTTCTACACCTGGCACGTCACCTTCGCCGACCAGCCCGGCGCGCAACGCCTCGTCGCCGATTACGCCCCCGTCCTGGCGACGCTGCCTCAACTCGACCCGGTCCCGGCGCGGTGGTTGCACCTGACGCTCCAGGGCATCGGCTTCACCGACGAGGTGGCCTACGACGACGTGGACCGCATCGTGCAGGCCGCCCGCCGCCGCTGCTCCGAACTGGAGCCGTTCACCGTCACCATCGGTCCCGCCCACGTCGACCCCGAGACCATCCAGATGCCCGCCCGACCGCTGGAGCCGCTGGCGCAACTACGGCTGGCCATCCGCGCCGCCATCGGCGACATCTGAGGGCCCGACAACGTGCCGGAGCCCGAGGCCGGATTCCGGGCGCACGTGAGCCTCGGCTACTCCAACGCATCGGGCCCGGCTGAACCCGTCGCGCAAGCCCTGAACTCCCACGGCGGGCACACCGGCGAGGTCACCGTGTCCTCGGTGTCGCTGATCAACCTCAACCGGGACCGCAAGGCATACGAGTGGACCGACGTCGCCTCGGTATGCCTCGGCGAGGGCGCACCGTCCCGGACATGATCCGGTTCTTCCGGATGCTGGCGGCGTGCCTCGGAGGCGGAAATCCGGCGGCAGAGTTGCGGCAATCTTGCGGCAACGCTCATCCGTCAAACGGGTGATACACCATGCGGCGGTCCAATTGACCTGCTGTTTCCTTGCCGTCTCGACTACCGTTCCGGACCCGGGCACGAAGGGACGGCGGGGATGGCGAAACGCGAGAAGCTCCAGGAGCGACGCACCACGCGCAGTTTCACCCAGGAGAGCCTGGCCACGCTGCTGCACGTCAGCCCGCGGACCGTGCGCGGCTGGGAAGCAGGCACCAGCGCTCCCTACCCCGAACACCGCCAGCCTCTCGCCGATGCCCTTCACATCGGCCTTGACGATCTTGATCGACTGCTTGCGGGGCTGCCGATCATGGACGCGAACAGCACCATCTTCGACGCGACGCTTCCGACGGATTCCACAGAGTTGTCCCGCTGGCTGGCGGATCGCACCATTTCTGCCACTGAGATGGATTTCTGTCGCCTGCAACTGGTCAATATTGCGTCAGACTTCGTCTGCCATCCGCCTTCGTTGTGGTTCACGTCTCTTCAGACGTTGTGGAGGCGTCTTCACCATCGCTTGACAACAGGAGTGCGCCCTCGGCAGGTTCACGACGTCTATCTCTTGGCGGGCATGACTGCGACGGTTCTCGCACATGCCCATCATCTTCTGGGGAAGTCACGGGAAGCACTGGAGCACGCCGATATCGCGCTGCTCCTCGCGGACGAGATCGATCACGCTGATCTGTCGTCGTGGGTATTGGGTACCCGGGCTTTGATCTTCGATTCGAAGGGCCGTCCGATCGAGGCACTGGCCTCGCTGGATCAGGCTCGGGCCCTGTCGAGCCGTTCGGTCACATCGGGCACCGGGACGGTTCGCTTGTGGACCTACTACGCGCGCGTGCACACTGGGCGAGGCGATGCTTCAGCGGCCCTGCGAGCAGCGGAATCCGCAGCGGCAGCCGACGAGCACATCAACTCCGGGTCTCTTTCCGGTGATCTGGACGGGATAGGCGGGATCCTGACCTTCGGTACAGCCAAGCGACTGGCGTTGACCGCCGGAGCGCATCTGGCCAGTGGTCGTGCCGACGTCGCCGTCGCCCACACTCGCGCCGCCATCACCGCCTATGAGCAGGGGCCGGGTCAACAGCGTTCCTACGGTGACGAGGCGCTGGCCTATCTCGACCTGGCTCGCGGCCAACTGGTGTTGGGAGACCTCGACGGCGCCACCTCGTCAACCCGCGTGGTGCTGACGCTTCCACCTGACCGGCGCATCTCACCGCTGCATCCGTCGTTGCAGGATCTGGCCAGATCGCTCACGGCAGTGCCGCGGCGTGAGCCTGCGGCACTGGCACTGCGGCATGAGCTGGACGATTTCCGCCTGGGGAACTCGGGCACCATCGTGGTGTGACACACGACGGCACACAGACGCCCCCGAACCTGACCGGTACCTTCCGTGCGCCGCCCCCTCACGTCGAGACTGCGGTGCGGGCGGCGTGTGCGACGACAGGGCTCGACCCGTCAGGTGCCTCCGTACTGCACGATCACGCCAACACCGTGCTGCTTCTGCCCGCCGAGAACCTCGTGGCGCGCTTGAGCGCAGGCGACCACCGCGAGGACGCCTCTCATGTGTTGGCCGTTGTCCGATGGCTTCTGGATCAGAATTTTCCAGCATCGATCCCGCTTAACGAATCCCACCCTGTGCTGATCGAGTCACAGGCGAGCGTTTTCACAGTCACTTTCTGGGTCTACCACCCTCAGCCCGTGGAGTGGCCACGTCCTGATTCCGCGCACCTTGGCGAGATCGTACGCTCGCTGCACGGGGCTTCGGATCCGCCGATGCGTCTCCGTCGCTGGCTCCCACTGGATACCCTGGAAAAAATCGTGTCTGATCCGGCCATGTCACCCGCGCTGCCGAGCACAGACAGGGACTGGCTCCTGCATAGGATTGATACACTGCGAACTGAAATCGACAGTCTGGACTGGCCATTGGGACATGGATTGATACACGCCGATGCATGGGCGGGAAACCTGCTATGGGACACCAGCACCACAATGACTGGAGGTAGTTCGCCAGTGACCGACGTACGCCTGGGCGACTGGGATTCGGTCTGCCATGGCCCACGAGAAGTCGATCTGATCCCTTCCTGGCACGCCGCTTATCGCTACGGCCGAGGCGCCGAATGGCCACAAAATTTCGCACTGAAATACGGATACAACTTGTCCGAGTGGTCCGGATTCTCCACACTTCTTGAGATGCGCGACCTGGCACAGCTTGGCGGCCCGCTGCGTCATGCCCACTACGACAAACGCTACGCCAGAGCCCTCAGACAGCGACTGGACGGCTCACGAAGTCGCAAACCCGGCTCCTGGCTGGAGTTCTGACCGACGTCATACAACCTCAACTCGGCTATCGTCTCGACCACAGGCGCGAAGAGAACCACAGAGATACCGAAGCGCGAGAAGGTCCAGGAACGCATGACGAAAGGTGAGCAAGGGACTGACCCCCAGCAAAAACAGCCAATTGGAGGTACGGCAGTCTACAGGTTTGCGACACACTTCAGAAAGCGCAGTGCAGCTTGTGTAGCCATAACCACTTAACTCTCGGCTTTCACTGCCGTGACGAGGGGACGAGGAGGACCGGATGCTTGTTGCACGCGATTCCAGCGGAGCGCGCATCGAAGCTGCTCGACAAATGACCCCTGACACCTACTCCTGCCCTGTGTGCAGTTCACCGGTGATCGCGAAGCCAGGACGAGTCAAGGTCCCCCACTTCGCACATGCAACGAAGTCCCACTGTCCTTCCGTAGGCGAAAGTTCCGACCACCTTTACGCCAAATGGGTTTTGGGCGAGCAGTTCCGGGCAGTGGGCTACAAGGTGACCTTGGAGGAGCCACACTCGGAAGGACGGCGAGTTGACGTCGCCGTCACTATCGAACACCCGATTACTCCCTTGCGATACGCAGTAGAAGTTCAAAACTCTTCAATCGATCCCCGCGAGATGTCCAGGCGCTTTTTGGCTGATCTAAAAGCTGGTTTTTGGTGGACCGCCTGGATCTTCACCGGCTCTCGCGCAAAACGTCTACTAGATGCCGAACCCGGAACCGAGGTGCGTTTACCCGAAGACATTCTTGCAGGAAGCGGACCTTTGATCCTGAACGAACATAAGGCTGAGATCTACGAGCAGTTGTCCATGCGGACCGACGGGCTAGACGTGCAAACGTGGATGGGTTCCGCACTGGCTGTGTCATACGGCAGCATCGGCCGCTTAAGAGGCATAAAGTTCCTAGATGCGAACGGGTCGCTGTGGCACACAGAACTCAGCACAACACGGCGCGGCCGGGCAGCGAAACGTGGGTCACAGCTGCAAAATACGAGACAAATTGACCGAAAAGAGCGAATTTCATTCAAACTTTTCGGAGATCCCTGGGGCCTCGGTGACACGCAACGCCTCACACTTGCCTCTGAGCTTGCAGAATTTTTACCGGATGACAACGACACCACGGTCGCCTCCACGGAACTTTTACACTTTGCATCACAGAAATTACTCGTCACACCTTCTCAAGAATTCGACGATTGGGTGCGGAAGACTATTGGAAACATCAAAGGCTGGACGTACCGAGGGGACGAGACAGCGAGAAGCCTCAAGCGCTCCATTCAAATCTTCCTGTACGACATTAGGAATCCGCTAGGCGCTCGCCCTAATGGCTGGCCAGCAGCTCCGGCAGCATAGTCGGCATGCTTTCCGAGGAGTGGCACCAAGGCGTGCTGGATCGCCAGCTCGGACGACCGCGACGCGCAGGTACTGTGCCACCACAGCAACCCCGTCTACCTGGCCGGTCCACCGACTCACGAGGCCGTGATCAGCTTGGTCACCCAGGCCGCGACTCCACCAGGACCTGACAGCACGAGGACCATGAGGGCTCCCGCGCCTGGCAGCACAGACGGTCGACCCAGGCGCGGGCGGGCGATACACATCCAGTGGAGGAGCCCGAGTTGGAGGATTCGGTCGGCACGGCCGGTGGCGGCGCAGTGCGCGCCGTGGTGCGAGACCGCCGAAACTCTCTCGATCTCGATCAGTTCCGGTGCGCTAAGACGGCCTTTCGACGCCGTATCGGGGACTCCTGCGTGAAGCCGTCGATCCCGCTGGCGCAGCCACTGATTGACACACCGACAGCAGACGGTGAGTGATGGGCGTCACCCGATTGGTTGACAAATGTTGGTCATGTGTGCAACAACAGGGCCGCTCATCAGCGATGAGAGGTGCACTGTCAACTTTGACAGGTGTCCATGGCGATGCGGCAGCGTTAGGGCCGAACGGGGGAACCGGGGTTCGCGTGAGGCCGTGACATTGCATGATCCGAGTTGGCGCAGTCGAGTGTTCGGACGTGATGCGGCACCGGCGGAGGACGCCGTGACCCGCAGATCGGGACGACCGGGGAGTTGTTGCTGGTGAGCCAGGCGTGGGACAGACTTTCAGCCCGAACCGACCTGCTCCGTACGACATTCCGGGTTCTCGACAGCATCCAGGACTTGCCCACCCGGATGCTCGCCGTCGGCGCCGACCTGCCGTTCGAGGCGTTCGCCGACATACCCTCCGCTTCTGTTGAGCATCATTCGGTTCTGGTCCGTACCGGTCCGGACTCCTTCCGTTCGGCAGTCCCCCTCGATCCGCTTCCGCAACCGTGGGGCGAGGTTGCCCGCAACGTGGCGGACCGGATCGGCCATGACGTTCTCGCCACCCTGACCATTGCCTGCGAAGTCCTCGGCCGACCGGTGAGCGGGTTCGACCACCGATCGACCACGACGAGGCCTCTGCCGCCTATCGGCTTGTCCGACGTCCAGGACGTCGGAGACTGGATCGACTCCCACTTTGCGCTGTTGCCGGCCGTGGTCCGGGCCTGTGCCGTGGCACGATTCCGGCCCTTGGCGTTGGCCATCGCCGCCCGCAGTTGGGTCTGTGCACCCGACCACGCTTCTCCGGCCTGGGCGCACGAGCTGTCCGAGGCCGGAGCGCAGGCCGCCATCGACGACCGCTCGGTGCCCGCGTTTGCCGGTGTAATGAGGTTCAGTGCGCAGTGGTTCGCCGACCACGGCGACATGGCCACCGCCGAACGCCACGGCGTGCGGGAATGGACCGCGTGGGAGCGACTCGGCGACACCGACGGCATGATCGACGTGCTGTGGCATCGCGCCGGTCTCTACCACGCGGCAGGGCGGCAGGATCGCGAACTTGACTGCCACGAGCGGTTGCAGTCGCTCTACGAGGCCCGTGACGACGAGCTGGGCATCGCCCGAACTATCGCCGCCACCGGCATCACCTTCGCCGGTCTGGGCAGCGACCAGGCCGCGGTCGAGCACCTGTACCGAGCCGCGCGCCAACTGTCATCATTACCTGCGGCGACACCGGGTGAACAAGCCGTCGTGGTCGAAACCCTGGGCCGGGTGTACTGGCGACTCGGTGATCACTACGCCGCGCGGCGGCGTTTCCACGCCGCTCTGCGCTTGCACGAGTTATCCGAGGAGAAGGAGCCTGTCGAGCAGGCCGTGCAACGGGTTCGTGGCCTGCTCGACACCCCCGACGGGCGGCCACTACCGGACTTCTAGAAAAACTCCCAAATGCGCAGCAGCACTGCCACGACGGGAGCCAGCGCGATCAGCAGCTTCACAGCCGCGGACAGGCGCCTGCGCCAGGGCTTGTCCGAGCGTTGGACAGCGCGTCCGGCGACACGTCGTGGACGACCGGGCGGCGGCCACGGCCGGCGCGAGGGTAAGCGACGTCGTCGGGGTGGGGACAGGGACATGATCGGTTCGATTCGCCTTTCGTCGTAGGCCGGGACTACCGGTCTGGGGACGGGTGGAACAGGGCGGAGTCGGACGCCGGCCCGAGAGGGGTGCGGATGGTGTAGAGGTCCAGCACGGGGTCGCAGACGAAGATCCGCTTGTTGGCCTTCTTGCCGCGGACGTGCACGATGCCGGCGTCGACGAGCTGACCGGTGATCTCGCTGGCGGTGCGACTGGAGAAGCCGTAGCGCACCTGCAACGCCTGGTTGGTCGCCACCGGCGCCGTGATCAACCCCGACACCACCTCCCGCCCTCGTGGCGAGAACTGCGCCCGTCCCAGCATCTGCACCTGGAGCGTTTCCAGTTCCTCGATCAGACGCAGCTGCTCCTCGGCCTGCTCGCGCACGCACCGGGCGAAGAACCTGATCCACTCCTCGACCGAACCGCCCTCGGTGATCGACTCGATCCGACGGTGGTACTCCTCGGCGTGGGTCGCCAGCCAGGGCGACAACAGCAGGACCTGGTCGCGCAGCAGCTTCCACTTCACCATCGCCAGCGAGTCGAACAGCCTGGCCAGGTGACCGTTGCTCTCGGGAAAGGGCTGCAACAGCTCCAGATGGAGGTGTCCGAGCGCCACCCGACCCACTCGCGAGAGCGGATGCGGGCTGTTCAACCACTCCGACAGCTGCCGCAGCGCGGTGAGCAGGCCCTCGCCGGGCGGCATGGTCAAGGCGTAGATCCGTTCCGGCTGCGGGCCCGCAAGCCAACCCTGGTGTGTTCGGACGCCCCGCATGCCCGAACGCGGTCCGCTGCCGGTCAACAGAGCGCTGCCTCGGCCCAACAGGTCCATGTCCAGCCGCGCGTCGGGCTCGCGCAGCAGGGTCATGCAGTGCTCCGAAGCCAGCAGGAACCGGCCGGTGGGGTACTGGGCCAGGATGTCGCGCGCCGATTCGCCGATGCCCTCCGCACGCTGCAACAGCAGCTCGACCAGGAATGTCTCCAGCAGCGACCGGCTCACGCCGGACATGTGCGCCGAGTTCTGCACCTCCCGCAGTCGGGTGCACAGCGCGAACATCCTCCGGTCGGGAAGTCGTTGCGCGGCCTCGTCCACCCTCGCTGCCGCCTGTTCGGCCCAGTTCAGGTCGCCGTGCGCTTGCGTCGACAGGTGTACGTCCACGCCCAGCGAGTACGGCGCGTAAGCGGACATCCTGCGTAGGTGTTCGGGTAACTCGTCGATGCCGGCGGGCTCGACCATCTCGCCATAGGGCGACGATCTCGGGGACACCCACGAACTGTGCGGCATCCGAAGCTATCGGCGCAAGTCTTCGAATAAGGCACAAGACGTGGGACACGTGGGGCGAGTCGCGTCTCGACTCCACTCCGGGACCGGAAGCCGCACCGCCCCCAGGAGGAGTGTTCGCGCTGGTCAACCGGGGTCACATACAGCCACGCGGTCGC
The DNA here is from genome assembly GCF_051756985.1 of Saccharothrix sabaoui. Lineage (NCBI taxonomy): Bacteria > Bacillati > Actinomycetota > Actinomycetes > Pseudonocardiales > Pseudonocardiaceae > Saccharothrix > Saccharothrix sabaoui. The sequence continues at coordinate 39,433 of NZ_JBPKJK010000041.1, read as the reverse complement.
GTGATCACGGAATCCGGGGACCCGCTCTTCCCATCAGCCTTCCCGTACGACCTCCCTGTCACCACGCAGATTTCCATATGAACACGAATATAAATCACTCTTTAGGGTGGTCTATCCGCGCTATCCGCCGCCCCGCACGGTTTCCCATCGAACCCAAGCCTTGCTGTCTCCCGTCTAATCCTTGCTCCTCGACGAAAGCCCTCGTCCGCAAAATTGCCGCTTCATTGCCGCTGGATCGCCTGGTCCGTATACCTCTGCCGGCACTTGACTGTGAAGCCACGGCATCCGACTCCGAGCCGCCACGCCGACCGTTCCCGCCTCCAACGCTCTACGGGACGCGGCGGCAATGACCTCGAAGTCGGATGCCTCACCAGCTCCGATCGGGTCCGCCGGGCCCGGCTCGGCCAGCCGTGGAGGTGTCCGTCATGCCCGTCGTGTGCCCCACTGCGCCGGCATCCTCCGCAGCTGTCATCTCGAACACGAAGGCGATCCCCCGCCCTCGCATCCTGCGGCGAACACCGTGGCCGTACGCACCGGTCTGCTGTTGCGGGTGTTGTCGGTGCCGAATCCTGTCGTGGACGTGCTGCCGGTGGAGTCGGCCGCCCACATCCTGGGGCTTGGCGCGTCGTTCACCGACGCCCACGACGTGCTGGAGCACCTGGCCGTCCCCGGCCGCGCCACGCGCATCGAGCGCGAGTCCGCCTACCGGATGCCTCACCGGCACCTCGACCGCGAAGCCACACCGTCGCCGTCCGTTCGCGGCCACAGACTTCCCCTCGGCGATAGGGCGTCCGCGGGGAAGACGGCACCACCGCATCCGTACCAGACGACCGTGACGGTCTCGGCGGATATCACGGGCAACCCCCACCGGTCGCCAGGGATGCGGAGTGGTTCCGGGCACAACGACGGGCCCTGCAGCGCGACTTCGGCTGCCGGGCCCGTTCATCCGCACTTCTGCGCTCACCACGCATCCTGCGCCGTCAACAGTGCCGGGAGCGGATGCAGCTCGGCGTCGTACACCTCCATGATGGGCACGATGACCGTGGCCGATTCGATCGCTGATGGACCGTCACGAACGCTGGCAACTCGTGCGCGAGCTGTCCCATGTCGACCAAATCACAGGGTTCGCCAGCACGCAAAGCAACCGGCGACACCAGGCGGGTGAAGCAGTCGGAATCGAACCGGCCGGTGAGGCTGGGGCAGGTTTACAGAACACATCGCCTTGGTGATCGTCACAGGCGGCAATACGGAGAGAAGATCCCGGTTCGCGCCCCCGGTCCTGTTGTCGAGCTACCCGGAGGTTGCCGCGCACACCGGCACGGCGGGCGGGACCGCATCGAGGTCAAGCAGCCAGGTCGGGTGCCAGTAGGGCGCACGCACCACCGGTTCGCTCAGCGTCCACCCGGCTTCCACCACCAAGGCCGCCAGTTTCTCCTCCGGTTCGACGCCGCGCACCACGGCGGTGTCGAACCGTTGGGACAGCACCAACCACGACCCCGGCGGCACCGCAGCGCGCCACCCGGACAACACCGCGAACAGCTCCTCCGCCGAGCCGACAAGATCCGCCAACCCGACGGCCAACAACCCGACCGGCTCTCCCGCAACAAACCGGCCGGCGGTCACTGCGGCCGTCCACGCTTCCTCTGGCGCGTGCATCGAACCTTCGACCACTGCGTGCGGCGTGGGTACGAGCATCCTGGCCAGGTGCAGCAGCATCGGCTCGGAGTGGAGGTAGATCGTGCGGGCCCGCAACCGGTTGTCGTCGACGACCTGGTGCGGGGCGCCCAGCGCCGCGACGCCTGTCGACAGGTCCACCAGCTGGTCGACCCCGGCCACGACGACACGGCGCACGGCGCGCACCAGGAACGCGCGAGCAGCCTGCGCCGAACGGGCGGCAGCCGGGTTGACCGCAATCCAGTCCTGCGCGAGCGCGCGGTCCGCCGGCAGGTTGTACCCGCCGCCCAACAGATAGTCCACGGCGCGCGCCGCATGCCCCGCCGGAAGAAGCTCCCCGTCGACGAAACCGCCGCGGGGAGTGGGGATCGGCCAAGTCGACGGCACCGGCACCGCACGCAGCGGCGCGCGCTTTCCAGGCGGAACGTTCTCCTCGGGACGCGAAAGCAAGGGCGCGGACATGTCGATCCCCTCGGCACGGCTGATCTGGTTCGTGGACAGCTCGCCGGTCGCAGCATGACGGCGCGCTCGTGTTGCCCCTACGGCGTTTGCGATGGCAGGTGTGACCACGGACGCGTCACCGAACGAGCGGATTCGTCAGTAGGGACGGGCCCGGATGTCCTGGCGTATCAGGACGTGCCCGTGCAGGCATTCCCACCCGGCTTTGCCGTGGTAGCGCCAGGTGTTGCACCGGTGTCCCCGCCTGGTCTGGCGGAACATGCCAGGTCCCACACGAAGTGGTATCGAGGCGGCGAGGACCGATGTCATGAGTCATCCCCTTCGAGCCGGCAGCACAGGTCGATGTGGATCCGTCACGGCCGTCGAAGTGCAGATGATCAGCCGCATCGGGCTCAGGAGCGCCGGCACCGGACCTATGCATCAGCCAACCTCCGGCATGATCGACAAACCAGGCGACGAAGCGGCAATTTTGCGGAAATCTCGCGACACGCCCGTTAGTTCGAATGGGTGAAAGACACCGGACGTACCACAGTTGACCTGCGGGTTCTCCGACCCTGCCAGCTATCGTGTCGGGTCGGACACGGGGAGCGGACGATGGCACGGCGCGAAGCGCTTCAGCAACAGCGAGTCAAGGCCGGCTACAGCCAGGAGAGCCTCGCCGAGAAGCTGACCGTCAGTGCCAGAGCGGTCCGCACCTGGGAAGCAGGCACCAGCACCCCGGTCGCCGACCAGCGTCGACCTCTGGCCGACGCGCTGCACGTCACCATCGATCAACTCGACCGTCTGCTCGCGGGCCTGCCGATCACGGACGAACTACAAAGCAGTCAATCCGTGAACGAGACACCAGCGACCGATTCACGGTCTTCTTGGATCAACGATGCCCGGCCTTCGCAACATGGCCATCTGGACCGACCTCGAATCGCAGGCCAGTCGCCTATCGACACGGATGGCGCCTCGCCGGATAGCGTACGCAATCGTATCAACCGGGGATCCGCCGCCGACGTCGCTGAACATGTGCGGCTCAGCCAAGAGCAGTGGCTCAAGGTACGGCAAGCCGCTGGTGCCCGAGGTCGCGAACTGGCCGAACTGGCCGCATGGCTGTATCCACCGGAGATACGCGCTCCAGGCGGCCACGTCCTGGCCGGTCCCGGCTGGCTGCTGGAGCACCCCGTGGAACTCGACTCGGTTCGGGTCGAGTTCTCCGACGCCCCGAGCCCCACGCCCAGGTTCGGACCAATCGACCATGTTGTTCCACTCACCGGCCGCGGGGAGCGCTACGCCGGCTACAGTCGCGCGGTACGGGACCTCGTCCGGCCCCGCCTGCTGGAAAACCGTCTCAGCTACCGCCTGGTGGGCATCTCCCGGCACGACGCGCTCACGCTGACCTTCGGCACCACGACCTACTTCGAGGTGTTCGACGTCAGGGAGGCGTTGGCCCACGAGTTCAAGGCCGCCTGGGTGGCCTCGGGAGGCGCGCTGCCCGAGTGGTCCGCGCTGCCCCTGCGCAGCGCGATCGGCGACCCGTTCGACCCGGGCAGACTGCTCATGTCCCCCGGGATCAACACCCTGACCATTCGCCGCGGAGCCCGCAGTGACCACCGGTTCGTGCTCCACGAGCGGGACGGTAGAGCCGTGGCCGACGGCCGGAACATCGCCAGCCTGATGCCCGCAGGCGAATTCCAACCCTCGTCGGTGGCGGCGGTGGACATCCGTAACGACTTCTCCCTGTGGCGCAACATCATGCGCGAATTCTCCGAAGAGTTCCTCGGCAACCCCGAACACGACGGCAACGGGCCCCGCTCGATCGCCTACGCCATGGAAGAGCCCTTCGTCTCGCTCGAAGCGGCACGAGCGGCCGGCCGACTCAGGCTGTGGCATTACGGCCTGATCATGGACCCGCTCCGCTTGGGGACAAACCAACGCACCGTCGCGGTTATTGACGACAACACCTTCGACGAACTGTTCGGCGACATGGTGATGACCAATGACGAGGGGCGCGTAGTCGCGATGGACGGTCGAGTCGGCGTGCCGTTCACCGCAGACGCTATCGATCGACTGGAGCCACGGCTGACCTCCGGCGCGCTGACGCTACTGCGACTGGCCTGGAAGGACCGCGACTTGCTGCTCTCCGCCTGAGCCGGCCGACGTGTTGAAGTGGCAGGTTCGGCTCGCCCGCCGATCGGGGGACCGTCTAGGAGCGTCAGTAGGCGTTGTAGGCCCATGTGTGGCCGGTGCCCCGGTACTGCTCGATGGGTGTGGGCTGTCGTCCGTCGGGCAGGTGGTCGTGGCAGAGGATGCCGTGGAGGTGGTCGACTTCGTGGGCGACCAGTCGGGCCATACCCCGCTCGAAGACTGTGATCTTCGGTTCGCCGGTGATGTCGGTGTGTTCGACGTGGATGTGCAGCGGGCGTGGGATGAGGCAGCGGACGTCGAAGAAGCTCAGGCACCCTTCGTACTGCTCGTCGGTCTCGGCGCTGGTCTCGATGATCCGGGGGTTGAGCAGGGTGATGACCTGGTCGGTGCCCGGTGGTCGCACCAGGGCGGCGGCGCGGTCGATGCCGATCTGGGGTGCGGCCACGCCCATGCCCTTGCCGAAGTTGTGGGCGCCGGCGATGCGTTGGGCGGCGGAGTGCAGTTCGGTGATGACCCGGCGGACGTCCTCGGCCTCGGCAGGCAGGTCGAAGGAACGGGCGGTGCGGCGCAGCAGCGGATCGCCCTCCTGGACCACGCCGAGCGCGGCCATGGTCTGACTCGGCCGTACGGGCTGGTCGATGTCGGTGGTGGTGCGGCCTCGGAAGTCCCATTCGAGGCGGTAGCGGCCGTGCAGGGGCGGGTCTTCGCACGACCAGGCGAATCGGACGCGGTCGTCTGTGGTGGTGCGGGTGATGGCGGTGCGGAAGGGCATGGCCTCCGCGGTCATCGAGGTGTGCAGCCCCCACACCACCGGGGCGAGTTCGGCGGGGAAGTCCAGGGTCACCGACAGGGTGGTGGTCGGCAGGCGCACGGCGCGTTGGAACCAGTTGCCCCAGTGGTCCTCGCGGACGGTGTACTCGTATTCGATCCAGGTCGACTCTCCCGGGTAGAGCGGGAAGTGCCCGGTCTCGCCGGAGAAGTGCAGCCAGACTTCCTTGAACGCGTCGCGGTCGTGGTGGGCGCTCCAGGTCATCGGCTCGGCGCGGTCGGGGCCGTGCCAGGCGTGCAGGTCGATCTCGTCCCAGGTGAGCGGGTCGGCGCTGTAGAGCTTGTTGGAGCGTTCGGGGTCGCCGGGGTGGCGGTCGACGGAGATGCGGATCAGGTAGCGGCTGATCGGCTCGGTCCCGTCGTTGACCAGGCGACGTCGCTGGGTCAGCCGGTAGACGCCTGCGTCGTAGCGCAGGGTGGCGTCGTCGTGGTCCACCACCAGACCACCGGTGCCCGCCGGCTCCTTCGACTCGGCCGCGGCGTTGGGGCGCACGCGGGGTTCACGGCCGGTCTCGAAGGCGCGAAACGCCTCACGCAACGCTCCACCGGCGGCCAGCACGGTCTCGGCCTGCAGCGCGAACTCCCGCGACGGCCGCTCCGCGCCGGATTCGACCTTGGAGACGTAGGAACGGTCGTAGTCCATCTTGCGGGCCAGTGCCGCGCGGGACAGGCCACGCACGTCCCGCCAGCGGGCGAATTCCGCCGCGAAGGCGTTGCCCTTGTCGCCGCCCGCGTCGGTGACCTGCGTGTCGTCGACCATGACCGCCCTGTTCCCCTGTTGGCCGTGAGTGGGCGTGAACCCACCGTGAGTCACGGTTCAGCCTAGAGGCACACCCCTGCGCCGGAGTGTTGTGGACGGTGTCCGGCTCGGCCCAGGGAGGACCTCCATGACACGCAGCCTCACGACCACGGCAGGACGATCCGCCACCGCGACCATCGGTGTCGACGCGACGTCGACACCGGAGACCGACACCTACCTGTTGCCCGGCGGTGCCGAGGTGATCCGGGCATGCGGCGCCGAACCGCCCACAGGCTCCGACCCGATCCTGGTCGCGGTCTCGGTCCTGGCCCGCAAACACCTCGAACGCGTCCAGGCCGTACCCGCGCAGCGCGACCTGTACGACAACGACCACGTGCTCGCCGCCGCCGCACGGGTCCTGCTGAGTTGCGCGAGCGCCCGCGAAGCCCTCGTCGAGCAGATCGACCGGTGGGTGCACGACAGGCTGCCCGCCGGCCCGCCCGCGGCGCTGCTGCACACCGAGACCCTGGGCCGGCTCGTGGACCGCATGGCGATGACCTGGGCGTACTGGCGGCAACTGACGCACCGCGTGCCGCCCTCACGCGGGGCGTCGGCCGGGCGCGAGACGCAGGCGACGATGGACGAAGTCGTCGCCCTCGTCAACGCCTACGACGACCTGCTGGCCGAGCTGCGCACCGGCCGGCGTCGACTGCCCACCACGGCCTCCGCCGTACTCGGGCTGTAGGCCACCCGTGGCCGAGCAGTGGCGCGGAATCGTGGCGCTGGCCGTGGCCGCGGACAGCCCGCTGGGCCGAGCCGCCGATGCCGTCGGCGTCGCCACCACACACCTGCCGCCGCCCGGTGAGCACGGGAAGTGCACCGTCTGCCGAGACGTGTCGTGGCCGTGCGGCCCGTTCGACACCGCAGCCCGCGAACTGGCGGCACTCGGCATCCCCGTCGGGTACCTCATCCCACTGGACCTGCATCCAGTCCTCTGGCCACCCGCCGCAGCGACCTCCGACCAGCCGACCCTGGACCTGCCGGGAGCCCTCGATGGATGAAGTCCTGGCCGCCGGCCTGCACGGCGGCATCACCGACTATCTGGATTACCTCGAACGCATGGTCGTGCTCGGCGACGACGCCACCCGGGTGTCGCTCCTGGACGGCGAGCTGCCGAAGCTGACGGCGACCGTGCGTGACCTGATCGAGCAGCACCGGCCCGACTCGAAGGGCCGCTGCCCATGCCGTCCCCGGTGGCGACGCGGTCGCACCCCGAGCTGCCGGGTCTGGGCCACAGCCCACCGGCACCTGATCGCCGTCGAGCCGGCCGCGCCCCCGACCAGCGCGGCTCGACACGTCACCCCCGCCGACCACACCACGCGCGCACCGTCGGCGGGCTGCTAGAGGTGGGGGAACGCCCCGCAGCGTTCCCCCACCTCCCGGACCACAGCCCACTCCGATTGCGAAAGACGCAAGTGCCACCGGCGACGAACCCTGTAAGACAGCACAGGAGGCGCCACCGCACGATTGCGGTCAGTGATCGCCGCGATACGGTTCGTCAGAATCTGACGCCAGTAATAAGCAATGCTCATCTTTCTGTGAGCAAGCGAGGAACCCTTCGTGATCGACAAGACGTCATCCGCAGCTCCGGCTAGCGAGGTCGCGGCTCGCGATCGAGCTGAGCAACTCCGCAATAAGGTGGTCGACGATCTCATCGCCGAAGGGACGATCACCTCGGCGACGGTCGAGGCGGCGATGCGCAAGGTCCGCCGTGAGTTGTTCGCTCCCGACGCGAAATTGGACGAGGTCTACCGCCTCTACAACGGCTTCGTCACCAAGCGCGACGAGGACGGTAGCCCTCTCAGCTCGATCTCCGCTCCGCAGGTCCAGGCGTACATGCTGGAGCAGGCAGACCTCGCACCCGGCATGAGCGTGTTGGAGATCGGCTCGGGCGGCTACAACGCCGCGCTTCTGGCCGAACTCGTCGGCCCGTCCGGTCGAGTCATCACGGTCGACATCGATCCCGACGTAACCGACCGAGCAAGCCGCTTCCTCGATGAGGCCGGGTACTCGCGGGTCAGCGTGGTGCTCGCCGACGCCGACGGCGGGGTGCCCGAGTACGCACCCTATGACCGGATCGTGGTCACGGTGGGCTCGTGGGACATCCCGCCGGCCTGGATCTCGCAGCTCGCCCAGGACAGCCTTCTGCTGGTACCGATGGTGATCAAAGACCTGCCGCGCGTGATCGTGTTCGAACGCGATGGACACGGGCTGATCAGCCGGTGGTCACAGATGTTCGGCTTCGTGCCAATGCGGGGCGCCGGAGCACATCAGGCACGGCAGGTGCCGCTGCGCGAGGGCGAGGTCGTCCTGAGCCTGGACACCGACATCCCCGTCGACCCGGCCACGCTGGAGACAGCGCTGAGCACACCGCGAGTGGAGGTCTGGACCGGAGCGACCCTCAGGAGGTTCGAGCCCTGGGCCGACGCGCACCTGTGGCTGGCCTCGACCCTGCCTGGCTTCTGCCGCCTGCTGCTCAACCCGGAGAAGGACACCGGTTTGATCACCCTACCGGGGCGGATGACTGCCACCTCGGCGGCGCTCTACGGCACCAGTCTCGCTTACGTCACTACCCGCAAGGCCGACGAGGGCAACGTCGAGTGGGGCGTGCACGCCTACGGCGCCGACGCCGCCGAACTCGTGGAGAAACTTGCCGAGCTGCTTCGAGTCTGGAGCCGTGACCATCGTGGCGGACCCGGTCCGCGATTCCATGTTGCTCCGGCAAGCACACCGAGTGGTCAGCGATTCGAGGAGCATGTCGTCGACAAGAAGCACAACCGGTGGACCATCTCCTGGCCGCAGCCGGCGAGCACTCCGGCCAGGAGCACTCATCTACGACACCCCACCGGCTGAGGTGGAGACGCTGGCAGTTCCGCCGACGACGCCGCTCCCGACCCATACCGCTCCCCCGTCCACAGGACGGTCAGGACCACCACCTTCGTGGTCTCCCCGGCAAACGCGTCCTACCTCGACGCGTGGTCCGGAGCCACCAGGCCCCTGAGGCAGCTGGGTCGGCGGATGGCCCTCCCGGACCCATAGTGCCGACAGTCGTTGCGGGAAGCGGCTGCGAACACAGCCGGACGACGTGATCTGCGAAGTGTGATGACAGGCCGGCACCCGTGCGATCTACACGGGTGGCGGCGAATGTGTGAAAGGTGACCGGTGAACACTGCAAGTGACATTGATGCTGGTGCGGAAGCTGCGGCTTCCAACCCCGAGGCGTTCCGGCAGGCGATGGTCGACCAACTGCGCGACATGGGTGCCGCGCGCAGCGACGCCGTGATCGCCGCCCTGTCAACAGTGCCGAGGCACCTGTTCGGTCCCGGTGAGCCGCTGGACAAGACGTATGCGGCCAAGGGCACGCTGCTGACCAAGTGGAACGATGAGGGCGAAGCCGTGAGCACGGTGTCGGCCCCGCACATCCAGGCGATGATGCTGGAGCAGGCCGACATCCAGCCGGGCATGCGGGTGCTGGAGATCGGCTCCGGCGGCTACAACGCGGCGCTGATCGCCGAGTTGGTCGGTCCGACCGGCGAGGTCACCACGGTCGACATCGACCCCGAGGTGGTGACCCGGGCACGCGAATGCCTGGCCGCGGCCGGATATCACGCGGTGAACGTAGTGGAGGCGGACGCCGAGCACGGGGTGCCCCGGCACGCGCCGTTCGACCGGATCATCGTCACGGTCGCCGCGTGGGATCTGCCGCGGGCGTGGTGGGAGCAGCTGGTGAAAGACGGCAGGACCGTCGTTCCGCTACTCCTGCGCAGCCTGACGCGGTCGGTGGTGTTCCAACGGGTTGGTGAGCACCTGGTCAGCCAGGGCTACGAGTTGTGCGCCTTCGTGCCGATGCGGGGGCTGGGCGCCCACACGGAGCTGAACATCCCGTTGCACGGTGACGACGTGGTGCTGCGGCTGGACGACGATCCCGGTGTGGATGTCGAGGGCTTGGGCGAGGTGCTCAGGCAGCCGCGTACCGAAGTGTGGTCGGGCGTCACGATGGGCGGCGAAGGCCGATTCGACGGTCTGCACCTGTGGATGGCGCTGGGCCTGCTGGGCTTCGGTCTGCTCATGGCGACCAGGCAGGCGCAGTCGCAGGATGTCGTGGCGCACGCCTGGCCGCTCGGTGTGCCCGCCGTCGCCGCAGGCGGCAGCCTGGCCTACCTCGGTCTGCGCCCAGTCGACGGTGACCCGTCGGCGCGCGAGTTCGGAGTGTACGGGTATGGCTCCGACGCCGGGCAGCTGATCGAGCAGATGCTGGAGCGCATCCGGTCCTGGGACGGCCAGAGCCTGTCCGCCCGGATCGGGGCCTACCCGTCTGCGACGCCGGACGAGCAGCTTCCCCAAGGCGGGCTCCTGTTGGACAAGACGCACACGCGAGTCGCCGTGACCTGGTCCTGACGAACCTTCTGAGGAAGAAACGTCATGACAAGGAGGAGATGTCCATGACCGTTAAGGTCGATCTCGGGGTGGCTGCATCGCCGAGGGTGAAACCGGATCTGTTCGACCTCGATGTCCGCTTTGCGGAATCGGGTCCGGCGCTCGATGTGCTGGTGCAGCTCACCGGGATAACTGCGGCGCCACGTGCGCAAGCGCGTGCATCAGCTGCCCGTAACCGCCTGCCCGGTCCCGGTGACGAGCCTTCCGTCACCGGGACCGGGCGCCCGCGAGGTGAAGGGACCACGCGCGCACACCGACCGGCCACCGAGGACGGCCACGCATGGACCGCGACACCCCCCGTGCCAGCACAGTCGCCGCACTCATCGTCTGAAGGTGTACCCGGTGCGCGCCGACCGTCCCGCGCGGGAACCGAGCGCAGCGACTCACGCTCGTCGCCGCCACGTAAGCAGGATCGGTCGCGCACTGCCGCCGTCCCCTGGCATCTACTCCGTTCGGGCGGAGTAACAAGACAGGGGGGCCCGGACGACGATCAACGTGTGGTACCCCACATCAACACCGGAGGAACACTCACATTTAGGTACACCACGCCACGCACGCTTCTGAATTGACGTCAAGACCACACACTTTGACGTTCCCGTCCGCCCGCTACACAGTCGAGCCGTGCAAGTCCCTGTCATTACACCGCACTGCCAGGGTTCTCAGCTATTCATTGTGCTGCGCAATACCTGCACACCACCGACGCGGGAGGTCGAGACCCAGATGAACCCAAACAGCGCTTACTGGATGAATTACGCCATTGGCCTAGCGGAGAGAGCTCCACAACCAGGCCGGAAGGTCGGCGTTGCTCTGGTGTCTGAAGACGACCGGTTGATCTGCTCTGCATTCGAAGGCGAAGAACGCGGCGCATCCTGGTACCACATCTTGCGGCGCAAGCTACAAGAACTCGGCGAATCCAACGCGGACAGCTTATACCTGACAATCAACACGCTTTCAGGAGACCACTCCTTTGACCTCGCAGAACTATTGAAGGAGGTAGGCAACGACAAGATCTATATCGGCCTACCGGATCCAGCGCTGACCAGTTACCTCGATAACGACCCCGTCACTACCTCACGTGAAGCATACCGTTTCCCTGACGATTTACAGCGTGAAATCCTCAAACAGAACCGCCAATTCTATACAGTGAGCGAGCAAAGTATCGAGTGCAACCCCTACTACTTCAAGAAACGCATTGGTGAGGCAGTGCACTCTAGCCTGGACTCCAAAGGGTTTACCCTGACCAGGAGCGAAGTCAATGCGCACAGGCAGAGGTTTGCACTGGCTTCGCTTATCTGCAAGAGGTATGGGATCGAGCACGAGGTGGCCGATCAGGCCGTATACGATGCGCTGTCTGAAGCATTTGACGCGAAGTACGGCTCTTATGACTATACAAACGACGCCCGGTCTGTCAACCCGAATTGGGCCGAGGAGTTTAAATCGGTCTATAAGAGTTCAGTCACAATGCCTCTCGCCACGGCCAATATCCTCAACGTCGGCGTCGGAGGAGGGCAGGAAGCAGAAACATTGTTCTTGGATTGCCCACAAATCACTTTCGTCGATATTGCGCAAAGCGGCCTGCAAAGTGCCAGACAGCGAGTTCCGTCGTCAAAAGTAATCATCTCCAGTGCCGACGACCTGTCTGCCCTCCCGGAAAACAACTACGACCTGTATGTCTCCTTGAGAACCTACAACTCGTCGTTCTTCGACCCGGCTAGAGCGGCATCGGAGGCACACAGGGTCCTCAAACCTGGCGCGGCAATAATCGTCTCCGTGGCCAACGGTTTCCTGTGCGCCGAACGGGAGAACAGCGTCGTTCCGGGCCTGATCATCCCGGACACCGATTTCGTGGACCTATATCGCGGGCTGAATTCTGCGCGGTCGATTCGCACGGAGTTCGGCAATGTTGGGTTCGAAGACATCCGAATGACCGCGACAGGAACCGAGATCTACCTGTCGGGGGTCGCCACGTGACGGCGACTGCGCTCCGTCAGGCGGCCACGTGAAGGACGTCCAGTACTTCTGCGGGAAGGCCGAGTCGCATCACAGCCGGGTGCGATCGGACTAGTTTGAGGGCAATTTCACCCAGCATCAACGGAAGGATCCATGCGATGAGCGGTCGGGCGACTGTTGCCGATCGGGTACTACAGTTCAACGAGGAGCTCGCCACGACAGCTGTCGAGGTCCCCGTTGGGTTCAACGTGATCAATCCGTTCAGCGGATCGCTGAAGGAGCATGTTCGAAAGGTGACAACTGCCTTCTACCGGAAGTTCTACGACGACCATCAGCCGCGCCGTCTAGTTCTGGGCAGTTCACCCGCTCGACGTGGTACGGCCGTGACGGGCGTTCCTTTTGCGGATGCCGAGCTTCTCAAGAGTCAAAGCGGTATCGAAATCGAGGGCTACGCGATAAGCAGAGTCTCGACCGGGTTCATAGACGACGTCATCAGTCGCTACGGTGGACGCGACAGGTTCTATACCGACTTCGTCATGAGTTTCGTGTGCCCCCTCGGCGTGTCGAGGACGAACACCAAGGGACGCGAGGTCAACGCCAACTACTACGAAACAAAAAAGTTGATGGAGAGCCTCCGCCCCTTCATCGTAGGAACCTTGAAACGTCAACTGGAATTTGGAGCCGACACATCGGTGTGCTATTGCATCGGGAGCGGTGAAAACTTCAAGTTTCTGTCACAAGTCAACACGGAGGAACACTTCTTCGAAAAGATCGTCCCCTTGGAGCATCCGCGCTTTATTACCCAGTACAATTCCGGAAGAAAAGATGAGTTCATCGAGAAGTACGTCGGCGCCCTACGCGACGGAAGATACTAACTGCGGCGTGGACCACCTCCATGGTGCGCAGGGCGGTTGACGGTCGCTCGAGGCAAAGCGTTTCGAAAATGCAAGGGGACGGCACATTGACGACAGACAGCAGAGCTCTGGTCCACTTCGAATCAGATTGTGTGAGCCTCTACTACTCCCGGAGCGGCGTGTTGACATTGTTCGAAAGACAGCCGCAGGCATTTGAGGGTAGTCTCGCACCCGGAGCGTTGGCAGACTTAATTTGCGAATCCTTCGACAGGGTCAGCAGTTTCGTAGAACTTGCTGACCACAAGAGCATCCGGGTATACGCGACCGGGGTCTTTCAACGACTCTCACAAGCGGACGCGGCCAGTTTGGTCAACAGTTTCTATGTCGACACCGGCTTGTACTTCAACATCGTAGGACCCGAACTGGAGCAATTCTACTCTGAAGCCGGACGGTCTCCAGGAGGTTCTACCAGCATACTTGAGGGCGTCATTCGTCGGGAGTTCCGGAATGTTGCCGTCTGTGGCAGCTTCCAAAACTCCCTCTGGTACATCGAGGACGTCATCACGCGACTACGCGAAAGCGGTGCCGTCGTACTGAGCCCTTTGACCACGAGGATCAAGCCGGAGACCGAAGGCACCAATTTTATCCTTTTCGACTACCAGGATTTCCTCAAGAACGAACGCGACACATGGCGGCACAAGTACCATCATATGGCACAGTTCGGCCAATCCGATGCAATTATCGTGTGCAACCCTGACGGCATTGTCGGAAAGGGCACAATGTTTGAGCTCGGGTTTGTCTCCGCGCTCTCCAAAAGGGTTATTTTCACAGAGGAGCCCGTTGGCGTATCAGTCTTGTTTCCCTGCGAGGTCGGCCTGGAAATCTGAGCGGCACTGCTTTCGGCTGCAGCCCAGGATCGAACAGACGCGCATCGGTCAGAGCTACTCGCCGCCGGAGCCGCTGGCCGAATCGCTGGTTCGGTCCAAGGTCAGTTCACCCCAGGAGCGTCTCACCATAGGTGGTCAGGGTTTAGCTGGGCTGCTAATTCCAACGATGGGCTGCCCGGCCTGGATCATGCCGCAACTGGTTGCGACCCGCGCGGGCCTGCAGTCGGTCACAGGTTGGCGACGTCATCATAAAACTAGGAGCTTATGTGTCGTGGACTCCGCCTACCCCGGCTGACGTAATTGCGCATGGTAAACGGAACGGCTTACCGCTGCCAGCTAGCGAGGCGGCATTATATGCCGAGCTCGCGGGGACGTTTGCCGCTGCACATGACGCCGTCGAACTCTGGCACCAAGAGACCAAACGGAACCGGCCGGACCGGGCATGGCAGCGGCCGTCCGCCAATCGCAACCCGTTCAACGCCTGGTACGTAACCGGTTCAGTGATTGGAACCCCCGACGGCTGCCTGGCCGACCTCACCTGGGTGGTGAAGTCCAATATCGCCGTGGCCGGTTGGCCGATGTGCGCGGGATCCCGGCTGATCGAGGGCTACCAGCCCACCGAGGACGCCACCGCAGTGCGACTGCTGCTGGAGGCCGGAGCGCAGCTACGGGGAAGCGCAAATGCCGAAGACCTAGGCCTGTCGGCCTCGAGCCATACCAGCGCGCTTGGCCCTGTTCGAAATCCCTGGCGGAATACGCATGCCACCTTCGGTTCGTCGTCGGGATGCGCTGCACTGGTCTCCGCCGGCCTCGTCGACTTCGCGCTTGGTGCCGACCAGGCGGGCAGCGTACGCCTTCCCGGCTCCGGAACCGGTTTGGTAGCACACAAACCAACCAGAGGCGTGGTTCCCTACACCGGAGCGATGCCCTTCACCGTCGCCCAAGACACCCTCGGCGTACTCGCCCGCGACGTCTACACCGTGACCAGAGCGATGGCGGTACTGGCCGAACGCGACGGACGTGACCTGCGGCAAGGCTTCACTGACTCCCCTGTGGACTGGACTGGCTCGCTAGAGGGTGGCATCCGTGGCCTGCGGATCGGAATGCTTCGCGAGGCGTTCTCGATCCCCGGTCTTTCTGAGCCAGCCGTCGACGAGACCGTCCGAGCCACCATAGCCCGGCTGACTGAAGCGGGCGCAACGGTGACCGAGGTCAGCGTCCCGGAACATACCCGCGGCTCGGATTTGGCCATGATGCTCACGCTGAAGGCAGGCGCGCCCGACTTGCTGGCCGGCAACGGAGGATCAGTCCAGACCGCGTTGCACGCCGACCCTGAACTCGTCGAGCATTTCGCCGCCGCACGGCTCGCGAACCCACAGAACCTCGCCGCCACCGTCGCGTTGTCGGCCACGGCCGGCGCCCACGCCGGACACCGGCCCGCCGGGTGGTACCTCGCCGCCGCGATGCGCCTGACAGGACTGCTTGCCGACGCCTACGACAAGGCCCTGGGCGAGGTCGACGTACTGGTCACCCCGACCGCGCCGTACCTGCCGAAATCGTTGCCCGGCCCGGACATCTCCCGCGCCGACTGGATCGGCTCTGCGCTGGACATGATCGTGAATACCTGCTCGGCCAACCTGACTGGCCATCCGGCAACCCAGGTGCCCGCCGGCATCGTCGACGGGTTGCCCGTCGGACTCCAGATCATCGGCCCGATCGGCGCGGACACCCTCTGTCTCCGCGTGGCCAAGTCGATCGAAGACGTCGAAGGTGGTTTTCCCGCCCCACCACTCCAATCCTAAGGACAGCTCATGCATGCGCCGGACGCTTACGCCTGCTCGCATCAGTTTTCCGGTCGCGCACCGCGCGGTGCCGGTTCAGATCAGGGCACTTATAGCGACTACCTGCACCTCGCCGAGCTCAAAGCATTGCACCACCCCCGCACGCAGGAGCGTGCGGAGAGTCGCTTCATCGGGCTACACCACATGGCCGAGCTGCTGCTCAGTCAGCAGATCGAGGAACTCGAACTCGCGATCACGAGCCTGTGTGAGCGGGAGCCGGATGTGGCGGCCGCGCTGACCTGCCTGCGTCGTTCCCGTGCCCTAACCGAGCAGCTCACCAACCTATTGACAGTGCTGCCTGGTATGATCAGCCCGGCAGAGTTCGCAACGTTCCGGGATGCGCTCGGCAATGCCAGTGGAATGCAATCGGCGCAGTTCTGGGTAATCGAGATCCTGTCCGGCCACCGGAAGACGGCCTGCCAGCGCCTGCGAGCGCTCGATGCCAGCGGTGAGGAGCTCCGCACGCTGAAGAGGCGGCTCACATCACCCAACCTATGGGGCGCCTTTCTCAACGTCGTCGGCAGCCGCGCCAACGATGCAGAAGGCCTGCTCGACGCGCTCACCAGCGGCGGTCCGGCGGCCGAACTCGCCAACGCGCTGCGCATGCACGACTTGGACTGGGTGCGGTGGAGAGCACAACACGCGATTATGGTCGAGGCCATGATCGGAGCCGTCGCATCCGGAACCGGCGGCACAAACGGATCTCGCTATCTATGGTCCAGGGTGCAGACCCGATTCTATCCGATCCTGCACGAAGCGACCAGCCTGGTTCATCAGCACCGGGCCGCTTCCTCATGAACATCTCGGAATTCGTCCACGACCCCGGCTTTCCGGTCTACCGGGATGCGCGCCTCATCGACGAATATCTTAACTCCGGTCGCGCGATGCCGCCGTTGATGACATCCATCGGAGACCCGTCGTTCACCTCAGCCCAGGTCCCCCAACGGTTGCTGGACTACGCACGAGAGGTACCGCGTGAGCTGCACGGGTATCAAGCGTCGATGGGCGGCCTGCCCGCCGCCCGGCAGGCCATCGCCGACTACTTGATACGCACCACCGGCCTTGATCACGTCGGTCAGTACGGTGACGACTTCCAGATCGCGTTGACCGCAGGAGGGACCCGTGGAGTCATCGGTGACTTCGGGAGGCTGCTGCGCGCACGTGCGGCCACTAGCGGCGGCGATCGGGCGGTTCCTGTCGCCTTGTGCGCGAACCCGTGCTGGGATTACGCTGGCCCCCTTGCTGAGGCCGGTTTCGAGATGGTTTACTGGCCGTTGCGCGCCGACAACAACTGGCTGCCCGATATAGCCGACGCGCAGAACGTGGCGGGAAAGGTGGCAGCGCAGAGCAGTAGAAGGCTTGCAATGGTGATCGTGAACGCCCAGCACAATCCCACTGGGCGCGGCTGGTCACTGGAAACCCTGATTGGCCTCTTCGAGCTCGCCGCCGCTCACAACGCCGCTGTTCTCCTCGACGACCCGTACTTCGAGGTGCGCACGCCCAACGCCGTGCCGGTCTCCGCGCCCGCTGCGTTACTCGAGTTCCTCGCTGATTCCCGCAACAGCAAACGCAAACTCGACTGGTGTGCCGTGCGGTCGCTCGGCAAGCAGGTCGGCGTCAACGGTTGGGGAGTCGGCACGCTCATTGCCAACCCCGACACGCTGAAAGTCCTGCTGGATTTTGCGTTCCGCCGACGATTCCCCGGCAACGCACACCACGAATGGGCCGTCGCGCAGTACCTTGCAGATCCGATCAGCGAACAGGATGCCATCGCGCAACGCGAGGCGTTGGCCGACAAGCGCAGCAGGTTTGCCTGCACGCTACAAGAACTCGGCTGGCCGAAGGAGATGATCAGCCCTGGGGAGTTCACGCCCTATGTCTTGGTGGCTATACCGACAGCGTGGGCCCGCTTGCCCGATGGGGCCGAGCAGTACCGGCGGTACCTACTGGATCGCACTGGGATCCTGATCGCCCACGCCAGCATCGAGGACTCCTCCCTCGGAGGAGTAGACAGCGAGACGCGATGGGTGCGGTTCTACCTCGGCGTTGCCGACGAGGTGTTCGCCACGATCCTCGACCGACTCGCAACTGCCGCAATTACCTACCACTCGATGCCGTCCGGCCAGCCCGGCAGCATTGATGTCCCCTAGTACTCCAGCCGGAGTCCATTATCAACCCTCGCAGAGCGTGAGGTGCTGTAGTTGCCGGTGGTGGCGCGTTGGAGGCCGGTCAGGTGGAGGGACATATCGGTAGACGGCGGCAGAGGTGTTCGGAGTGCCCGAACGCTCGGTGGGCACCTGGTGGCGGGCTTACCGGTGGAACCGTCGCGACAGTCTGGCGACCCACGCGGGACGCCCCGACCCTGCTGAACTGGTCAGTGGAGAGGATCGGGCCACGTCGTCTGCGTGGCGATGGCTGACTACCGACTGGCCACCGGCGTGGACATGACCTATTAATAGCAGAGCATGGGGGTTGCGGCCGCGCCGCCACGGCTTGACCCCGCAGCGCCCGGCCCGGCGAGCCTATGAGCAGCGGCCCGATGCGGTGCGCGCGTGGCTGGACGAGGACGAACCGGCGATCGGGGACACACGCGAGGGCTAGGAGTGCAGCCATCGCCTGGTCATGGGCCAATCAGTACGGACCGCGCTCGGATGCCGCGCCGCCTGGCCGGGCCTGGGCACCGGGATCGAACAGAAGCCAGTGCTACTCACGAACGTTCTGCGGGCGAACGCGGAGGACAGGGAACGGTGCTCGATCCACCCGACGACCATCGGATCAGCCACCTGAGCACTTCACGACAAGTTAACGTAGAACTACGTGTGAAGGCCGTCAGATGACAGATTGTCGCCGCGCGCCACCAAGCGTTCACTGCGGTCAGACGGGGTCGGTGAACGAGATCGGTTTGCCGGTGGCGTGAGCATATGCGATCTCCCTGCTCGCAGACTCGCCGATATACCCGCCGGGGTTGACGACCAGAACCCAGTCAGCCAGGTCAATCTTGCGCAGGTGGAGGGCATCCAGCACGGACTTCTGCTCGTTGGTGACCAGCTCGTCTGCTTCACCTGGCGCGACGACGATGACACCGGCGAACGTCAAATCGCGGTTCGCCGCACGCATCTCGTTCATGAACCGGGTGGAACCGCAGATGCAGACAATTTCAGGTCGGTCGGGCACAGCTCAGTCCTTCGTTCGAACGGTGGAGCGTCGATGTGCACGTCGACATCACGGACAGGCACACAAGCCAACAGCTTACGCAGCGAGATGAACGGACTTCACGTCGGATGTTGGACACGGGGTTGGGCAGGTCAGCCCAGGGGTCCAGGAGTGGAGGCTGTTACCGTAGTCGATCGCGATGTCGCCTCTCGTTGAACGTGCCGGGGCTGGTGCGGGTTGTCCTGCGGTACACCAGTTGGGGGTGGTGTCGTCTTCGCTCATCGTCCCTCACTTGAAGCGGCGACTATTCGGGAAGCTGGTCGTACGCGCAGTGCTGCCTCGGAGCCGTTGTCCAGAAGTCGTTGCGGACTAGTTCGAGGTGTTTTCGCATGTTGTGAACCATTCGGCGAGCGCCGGAGGGCGCAGGAAGCGCCGGTCGCGGGTCGTCCGGGGCGTTCGCCGAGTTACAGGCTGCCGCGCGGGCGAACAGGCGCATGGGTGCGGGCCACCAGCCCAGCACGTGTGCGCCCGCGACCTGACGTTCGCGCCGCCACGTCCGCTGTTCCGCCCGCTATGCAGTCGAGTCGGCCGCCCGTCCGCGCGCCGCAGGCTTCCGGGCCAGCAGCAGAAGCAGCACTATCGCTCCGGCCGCCGAGACGACGTCGAGGATCACGGCGCCAACTCCCGCCTGCGGCACACGGAGGTAGCCGCCGAGCGTATTTGCGACCACAAGCCAGGCCGTGGCCCAATGCAACGCGCGCTTGACGTTGTCGAGCCGGTCCGAGTCGCCGGTCCGGGTCGCCGGTCCGGGTCGTCGGTCCGCCATCCGTCCAACGCAGTAACTGGTGATTCCGAGGTAGGAGAACAGCGGCAAGGCGTAGAGCGCCCAGCGGGCGATCGTGGGCACGCCGAGCGCGGTGTGTGCCCCGCCGATGGTTCTGCTGGCTGAGACCGGCGAGAGAGCCACCACCACTGCCACCACCAACAGCAGCGTCCTCGACGGAGCGGCCTCACGTGCATAGACGTCGTGCATGCGTTGCATGGTGCCGGCACGCGCCCGACACCATCGGGCGATCCCTCCTGCGCCGTGACGCTGCGGCGCCGCCGCCGACTACACGGACCGGCGTACTGAGCAGCGCGTGCGATCGGCGCGACGGTCAAGACGGATGGTGTCGAGACGCGGAGTGTCGCCGCTCGGTGTTCAACAGGTGGCGACAGCGAAGCGGCCCGGGTCCGGATGGGCGCCGCCGACCAGGTGAATGGCCGCCGCCTGGTCCGCCTTGGCCTATGCGCTCACCTTCCTGCCCGCGCTGTTCGGCGGTCTGCTGCTCGCGGGGCTGGCCGATCGGTACCCGCGGCGCACCGTCATGATCGTCGCCGACCTCGTTCGGGCGGCCGTGGTCGTGTTCATGGCCTGCCCTGGTAGGTGGTGTGCTTACGTCCAGTTGGCGGGTGCACCGGCCGTGATGCGCACCGGGGTCGCCGCCCTGTCCACCGTCACGCAACTGGGGCAGATCCTGGGGTTCGCCGCCGGCGGCATCCTGGTCGCCGCCATTGGCCCCGGCGGGGCGCTCCTGGCCGACGCCGCCACCTTCGTCGCCTCCGCGCTGCTGGTCACACTGTTCGTGCCATTGATCGCCACGGGGGGTTCCCAGCCGCTCGGGTGGTGGGAGCGGATTCGTGCCGGCGCGGACGTGGTGTGGCGCGACCGGCGTCTGCTGGTTCTCGTCGGCTACGCAACTCTGTCCGGGACCTACATCCTCGGCGAAGCCTTGGCCGCCCCCTACTCCGCGCGTCTCGGTGGCGGGCCGGCGACCATGGGCATGCTGTTCGCTGGCTGCGCCGCGGCGTCCCTCGCCATCGCCGTCCTGGCCGAGCCGGTCCAACTCCGGTTGATGCCGCTGCTGGCCATCGGAACCGGCGTACCGCTGCCGGGCTGCCTGTTCGACCCGCCACTACCCGTGGTCGTAGGGCTGTTCGTGCTGTCCGGCGCCGCGTCCAGCTACCACGTCGTCGCACAGCCGACCTTCGTGCTACGCGCACCCGACGCCCACCCCGGCCAGGCCATCGGCTTCGCCGTCGCCACGATGCAGGCCGCCCAAGGCACCGGTGTCACCCTCGGCGGCCTTGCCGCCGAACTTGTCGACCCGCACGTCGTCACCGGCGCAGCGGGTGCTGTCGGTGTCGTGGCCGCAACGCTCCTGGCAGGGCGGTGGCGAACCCTTCAGCCCCGAACCTGACCCCGCGGTCGGAGGCCGCGTCACTTCTGGAGCGTTGCCGAGCCGTATTTCGTAATCGGATTCATACAATACTTCGCCAGCCAAACCGGCCGTCCGCCGCCTTGTCGATGGGTGCGACGCACTCTGCGGCACCGCAGCACGCAGAGGCAAGCCGCAAAAGATGGCTTGCCGCTGCGTGCCGACGGCGCCGCCTTCCGAGTGCGCCCCACCGACAAGGCGGCTTCGCCAGCCGATTCGACCACCTTGGCAGGCCACTTCCGATCGAGAAGCGAGTCGGTTGCACGACCGGATGGATCAGCGGTTGCAAGCCACCGAGTCGACGGGGCACCCATCGTCACGTCGATACGGAGAAAGCCCATGTCGTTTGACCAGCAATCCGCCAGGATCGCCCCGCCTGAGATCGTCGCGTTCATCGAAGCCGTCGTCGGATACAACTGGGACACCGAGCAGGCCGACTACCGGCAGCAGGACCCGGAACGCCGTTCAGGTCACGTCTTCGACGCACTGAGCGCCCTCCTCGGCTGGCTCGAAGCGCCCGGTGAACTCGTCCAATTCCACGAGACCCTGGGAAGCGACCCGGGTCGCCATCGCTACACCGTGGTCCGCTTCTATCGCCGCGGCGAGCACACCTTCCGCGTGCGTGCTCAGCGCGACAGCTACGAGCGGCAGTCGTTCGCCATCGCCGAGGTGCTCACGGCCACTCGTGAATGGTCCACGGTCGTGGACAACGATCCGTCGAACTGGCACAGCGGCACCTCACTGTGGGGTGACAGGGGTACCGGTGTCCACCCCGAGCCCGGCTTCGACACACTGCGGCGCCTCGCCGACACACTGGCCAGTGAGGCGACGCTGATCGTGCCCACCTGACCAGGTCAGCCAGTCGACGCCGAGGCCCAAGCGTCACTCATCTCCGCAGAGGCAGAAGTCCTGATCGGCAGGGAAGTCTGCCGCAGTGGGCCGGTGGTTCTTCCCTGTCCGGTGGGGCGTGCGCACTCTGCGGCACCGCCGGGCCGGGGCAAGCCGCGAACTACACGCGGCTTGCCCCCTTCCCCCGTCGGCACCGCCTTGTCGAGTGCGCCCCACCGAACAGGGGCGACACCACCGGCCCGACCCGGTCACCGGGTCGGGTCGGTCTCACCAGGAGGGACATCCGCTATGACTGATGGCGCCGCAACGATGGCCGAGGTCATCGGCTTCGTGCTGGAGCGGGCCGACGAGAGCGATCTCGATCGGATCATCGACGCCGTGAAGAAGCGTCGCGGACTCTTGCGGGACAAGGCCGCGGCCGACGTGAAGGAAGGCAAGCCGGTCACCCTGTACGGCTTGAAGCCCGCCTACCTCAACGGCCTCACCGGCATCGTCAAGTCGATCGAACCCGGCCGCACCACCAGGGCCGTGGTGAGGTTGGACCGCCAGTCCACCATGGCCCTGGCGTACTCCTCCGACAAGTACGCCTCACTCAGCGGCCGGGACAGCTACGACCTGAAGGGCATCCCGGTCACCTGCTGCCGAGTCGATCCCTCGATCGACTGACCGTTACGGAGGCCCGGTTCGCCCTTCCACATGATGGGAGAACCGGGCCTTTTCGTCCGCACCGGACCGCGCTAACCGCCACAGCACCAGAAGAAGAGTGCCTTCTCCTGCCACACCAGCACATTCCGTAACTCGATCACGGCACCGCCATGTCCACGACACACTGAAATGAGAGCTATCACGATGAGCACGAACGCTGTCGCCGAGCGCGGCACCACCACCGCCGACACCATCGCTGTCGACGACGTCACGGATGTCGTCGAGCCGGTGGACACCACGACCGAGCAGACCTACCCGTACCTCCAGCACCGGGTCGACCCGCGTGAACTGCGTACGGAGGGCAACACCCGCGAGGTCGGCGACATCCGCCTGAAGCGGCCCGAGCTCGTGGCATCCGTCGCCGAGCACGGCCTGAACCCGATGGTCTCGATCGTCAACGTCGCACCCGACCCGGTGGACGGAGTGTTGCGTGTGCTGGTGGGTTTCCACCGCACCGCCGCCGCGGTCGCGGTCAAGGAACTGGAGAACCCCGACCTGCTCATCGACGTCCTGGTCCACGCGCCCGGCACTACCCGGCAGGACGTGCTGGTGGCCCAGGGCATCGAGAACATCCACCGCGAGGGCTACACCCCCGCCGAGGAAGCCGGTCTCTACGAGCAATTGTCCCTGACCGGCCTGGACACCGACGCGATCGCGCAGACCCTGTCCCGCAAGACCGAGCGCGTGCGGGCCGGGCTCGCGGTCGCGACCAACCCGCGCACGCGCGCCGCCAGCGAGGCCCTGCCCGACACCGACCTGCTGGCCATGGCGCAGCTGGCGGAGTTCGACGGCGACGAGCAGGCCCACCAGAAGCTGTTGGAGGTCCTCACCCGCGATCCACGCAACTTCGAGTGGACTCGCGGACAGCTGCGGCGTGAGCGCGAGCAGCGCGCCAAGCTGGTCGAGGAGAGGGCACGGTTCACCGAGCTGGGCTACGCGATCATCGAGACCGGACACGACCTGCCCGAGGACAGCGCGTCCTTGGACGAGCTGTGCGACGGCGAGGACACCACCGCGCTCGACCCGGCCGGGCACGCCGCCTGCCCAGGGCGCGCGGTCGCCATCTGGGTCGACCGCGACCTGAAGGCGGAGGTCACCCACTTCTGCGTGCAGTTCACGGAGCACGGTCACCACACGATCGCCTCGGTGAAGATCGCCGAGACCGAGGCGCGCCTGCGCGCCGGCGGGGTGCCGATCATCGACCCCGAGGCCGACGACGTGGCCGAACTCGACGGCCTGCTCCCCGACGAGCAGGCCGAGCACACGCTCACCGCCGAGGCGCACGCTGGCTGCCCCGGCCACGCCGCCTACATCGACTACGACCACGACCGGCCGGAGCCGGACGTCCACTACGTCTGCACCGACCACACCGCCCACGGACACGTGCTGCGCTTCGCGCGGGCGGCGCGGCCGGAGCCCGACAGCGCCTTCGAGGCCGGCGAGCGCAAGCGCACGAAGGAGAACAACCAGAGTTGGCGTGACGCCAAAGCCGGCCGCCGGGAGTGGCTGACCGGGCACTTCGCCCAGTGGCGCAAGACCAAGGCCAAGGACATCGTGTTGCCGCCGCGGGTGCACCACTGGCTCGGGCTGGCCGAGGTGCTGGCGGGCGACTACCTCAGCGACGCCGCACCCCTGCACCGCTACGCCTGCACCCTGCTCAAGCTGGACGAACCGAAGGACCACCGGCGCGAGCTGCACCCGATCACGGTGCAGCTGCGCAGGAAGTCCACCACCGAGTCCCAGGCCGTGCTGATCCGCCTCGCCCAGGTCGTCGGCGCCTGCGAGCAGCACTGGGACCTCGCCTACACCGACAAGAACGCCGACTCCAGCTGGCGACGCCCCAGCGAGGACACCCGCTTCTACTTCGAGCTGCTCGCCGCACTGGGCTACCCGCTCTCCCACGTCGAGCGGCTGGTCAACAACCCCGAGTTGGACCACGAGAAGTGGCCCCATCTCGCCCCCGCCGACAGCCAGGACGCCCAGGCGGCGTAACCGCTCGTCGCTTCCGCCCGTCAGGCCCGCACCGATCGTCCGGTGCGGGCCTGACGGCGTCCGTAGCACCTCCCGACCGGCCCGAACGGGGGACCCCACCGTGACCAACCTGTCCAACTACGGCCGACGCCACGCCGTACGGCCTGATCGCGCGGAATGGCACCACTCGCGCCCACGGCCGTGAACAGCCGAAACCTCGCGCCACCTACCTGTACATCGATCAGTCAGGAGCACCGTGATGACCATCGAGCACTCTGAACTCCCGCCCGAACTGCGGGCGACAACCGAATCGCTGGCCGCCGTCGTCCACCAGGCGGCGTTGGCTCACGCGCAGTTGCGGCACATCAATGCGGCCCACCTGGTCCGCCGTGTGCTGCCCGACGCCGGCCTCGTGGTGGTGGACGCACACGATTGGCACGTCGACACCGGTGGCGTGGCGCTGCGCGAGGTGCACGACGCCGCCGGTCGCACCCTGTGGCGCGAAGGCCAGGCAGCGCCCACGCCCGCAGCACATCACAGCCGTGCACGCGACACCGTCGGCATGCGTTGGCAGAACTTGGTGACCGAGATCCAACGTGAGCTGACCGCGGCCGTGGACTACCTCGCTCCGTCGGAATGCGGCTGGGAGCAGCACGAGCCGTGGAGCCGCGTCGAGCGTCTCTACGCCGTCCCGCTCCGCACCCCGCTGAACACCACCGGGCAGGGTGGTCGGGCACAGGTCCAGTGAGGCCGTCGGCTGGCGCCGCGCGGAAGCAGCTGTTCGTCGTGCCGTGCAGTAGCACCAAACTCGACATCCCGGCACCGGCGCGATCGCTCTACACCGGGTCGATGTTCCGGTACTGCTTCGCCATCGTCGAAAGGGAAGCAGCCCTTACCACGGCAGCGGGCATTCCCACGAGAGTGGTCATCCTGTCCGCCCGGCACGGGCTTGTCGATCCCGACACCGAGATCGCGCCCTACGAGCAGTCGATGACCACGCCGGGGGCGGTGGCCGCCTGGCGGCTGGCAGACCAGCTCGCGGCCATCACCGACGACCACCACACCGAGATCGTCGCCTTCCTCCCCAAGGCATACGTGGCCCGGCTACGTGAAGCCCTCGACCTGATCCGGCGACACCACACGCACACGCTGCACCTGCGCGACGCCTACCAGGCTGCGCCGGGCATCGGCCATCAGCGCCGGGTTCTCGCCGATCTACGTCGATCGCAGGAAGTCCGTCACCACATCCGGCCGCAGTAGCCGGGCCCTTCACCGCAGCGCCGGAGCATCGCCGCGCACCGGACATCACAATCCCGGGCGCGATCGAAGCAACCGTATTGCCCGCACCGCAACCAACATCGAGTGGAAGAAGCAATCCATGTCGCCTCGATCACTGATCGGTCAACTGGCCTCCGACGGCGTCACCTACACAGCTCGCCCGTGTGCACGAGCGGGCTTTCCCGCGGTCCAGGTGGCCGAGCTGAGCAAGGCCCTGCACCGTCACCACGACGGCGACGTCGACCGCCTCGTTCGGGCACTCCTGCGCCATGACTGGGAGTCGATCAACCCCTGGGCGGCCGGCTACGAACTCGACACCGGCCAACGCGCACCCTTCACGCCCCAGCACATCACGCCCTACCGCGGCATCGGCTACGTCCTCGCCGAGTCGGCGTCGCACCCGATCACCGGCCGCCTGACCGAGCAGCCCGATCCCGCCTACCGATGGCTCTACCTGTTCGACACCGCCGGGTTGCGCGTGCTCTGCAACCGGCACGACCACGAGTGGGAACGGCTGTACCACTTCACCACAGCCGACCTGGCGGACCTCGACCCGGTGCAGCTCACGGCCTTGGAAGCGAGCCTCGAGTGAGCGCTTCGCAGCGTCCGCCCCGGCCCACAGGGAAGACCACCAGGCATCTGTCCTCAAAGGAGGTACGAACCGGCGCCGTGCACGCCGTGCTGATCGGCAATCGGAGCACAGCAGACCGATGGCTACGTTCAACGGTCGCGCCCGTGACCGTCACCTACCAGGAGCGGCATCGTGGTCTACCTGCACGCCACGGTTCCGGACGGGACCGAAAGCAACCTGTCCGCAGTGCACCTGCCCGGCGAGGTGCCCGCCACGACCTTCGCCCGCGCGGTCGCCGAGCATATCTCGGCGACTCTGCGGGTGGAGACACTGCACGTGGACACCGGCTCGGGGATGGAGCTCAGGCTCACCCTGCGCATCGCCGGGCAGTCGGTCGACGCGCTGTTGGCGTGGCGTGCGGGCCGGTTCGAGCTGTTCCTCGCCGGGCGTCGAGACCCACTGCGCCGCTCCGGCCTGGCCCGGCATGCCAACGGCCTGCTCGCAGCGCTAATCGACCGCGGTAGCGCCTCGGAGTTGGCCACACTCGCCGAGCACCAGGCCGCAGAACGCCTCGCCGAGACCATCGTGTTCGGCGGCACGCACGCCGCCTGCGACCGTGCCGGAGTCAACGTCGACGACGTCGGGTACCGGTGCGCCCAGTGCGGCGGCCTCGATGTCGACGCCGCCGTGGGCACCGTGCCGGCGTCGCCGCGCAACCGCTGCGCCCCCTGTCGGGGCGTCCTCGCCGATGCACCGACGCCACCGATCCGCAAGACCCTGCGGCGGCGTACACGACCCGCAGGCGTTCAGGCCGAGCTGCTTCCCCGTCCCGAGTCGCTCACCCGTGTTTCCGGTGGGTTCGATGCCCCGGCGCGGTGGATCGTGCACCGGGCACTGCAACTGGTCGCCAGCGGCCGGTATGTGCGCCGCTGGGGTGAGCAGACCGTCTACATCCACGATCCCGATGAGCCCTGGCGCCCGATCGACGGAGAAGAGGCTCGTGGCTACGCGCTGCTCGCGGCAGCGCATCTGCTCTCCAGCGAAATTGCCTTCCGTGTGCAGACCGACGACGGTCCGCGTGAGGTCTTCCGCATCACGCTCAACCAGGACGGACGGCAGTTGCACCGCCGCTGGTCGGGCTTGCGCTGATCCGACCACTCGCACACCTCAGGGCTGCGCGACATCGGGCTGCTCGCTGATCGAGGTCGGCAGCAGCTCTCGTGACCCGGCCCTGACCAGGAGGTGGGCACGGAGCTGGGCGCGGATCCCGTCCGGTGGGGCGTGCGCACTCTGCGTCCGCGTCGGGCCGGGGGCAAGCCGCGGAAAAGCTGCGGCTTGCCCCCTTTACCCGCCACGAACGCCATTCGAGTGCGCCCCACCGGACGGGGCCCGACGCCTTATACGACAGCGTCGGTTTCGACCGAATAGGAACGAAAGATCCGCCACTGAAGAAGTGGACTCATCGGTCATTCGCACCCGGTCGACCGCTAAGCCACGCTCCGATAATCGCGCAACTATCGAGGATCGGACAATGCCAATAGGAAGATTGTCATGCGCTTGGAGAACTCCAACGGTCTTTTCGTCGACACCAACCGCTGCGCCGGCCGTCGTCGGTCTGCGTCGGAAGGCAGCATCGGACCGCGATCGGACCGTCACCCCACCTCGATCTACGGCCAGTGCCCGCAGTGCCGGCAGGTCCGTCCGGTCGATCCCAAGGGCAGGCTGGTCGGCCACGATGAGCCGTTGCGGCTGGTCGTGCAGCCGCTCGTGGTCGGCGGGGACGCCTGGACCGCCTACGGCGCCCGGTGGCACGCCGCCGAGCTGGCCTGCATCCCGGCCCGGATCGCCGCCGAGTTCGCGTGGCAGCACGAGGACGGCATCTTCATGACGTTCTACGGCGGCAACAGTCACCGGCCGGTCACCGACGCCATGCCAGGCTGGGCCCGCCAATGGTTGTCGGTCCATCTGCGGTTCGTTGAACAGTGGACGCGCGAGCGCGACGTCATCGACCTGATTCCGGCATCAGAGGCATACCGGCTGCCGATGTTCTCCTCGCTGGCGGTGTAGCGCATGTCCACATCACATACGCCCGCCGACCGCAACCCGGTGGCCGACGCCCCCTCCCGCTCCCTCCGGCCGTTCGAACACGGAGATACCGGTGAAGTGGACCCTGGGCAGGGCGACCGGTGCGAGGCCGGCGACGTCACCGCTGATGCTGTTGGTTTTGATCCCGACAC
The DNA here is from genome assembly GCF_051756985.1 of Saccharothrix sabaoui. Classification (NCBI taxonomy): domain Bacteria; kingdom Bacillati; phylum Actinomycetota; class Actinomycetes; order Pseudonocardiales; family Pseudonocardiaceae; genus Saccharothrix; species Saccharothrix sabaoui. The sequence continues at coordinate 10,549 of NZ_JBPKJK010000041.1, read as the reverse complement.
TGTCGAGGGCGCGGCGGTCATGCGCCTGCTGCGCCGGTACAAGGACCTCGAGCACGACGACCCGGAACGCAGCGTGTCCGGAGGCGATGCCGTCGAGCTGCTGGACGAGTGGTTCCACTCGCTGGGCGTCGACCTCGACAACGATCCGCTGACCACCGCGCAGAAGCTGCGGCTGGCCGTGCGCCGCCGTCCCGGCGGCTCCCTGACCGCCCGCGGCGCCTACAGCGTCCGGATCGGCACCGAGCACCCCGAACCCGACCACCTGGTTCACGCGGCCCTGCACGCTCTGGCCGAGCGGTTGGGACCGGACACCGGGATAGACCTGTCGAACTGCGACGGCGGCCTGCTCGCCCGGTACGAGCACGCCGCAGCACCGCAAGCACCTGCTACGCCGGGACCGGACCTGCTGGAGATCCTCCAGACGTTGGTGGCCACCACCCACGGCTACGACGCCGATCGGGTGCGCCTGGACCCGGACGACTTTGAGTGGGCTGAACTCAACGGCTATCCGTTGATCATCATCCGTCGTGCCGACGGCGGCGTCATCCTGACCAAGTTCCACACCCCGCAGTGCGCTTTCGTCACCAGCGCCGGCGTCGCCGAGTGCGACTGCGACTGACCCGCCGCACCAGGCCGGTCGCCTCCCGCTGAGGCAACACCCGTCAGCGCCGCTGTCCGCCCCGTGTCGGTGGGCCCGCGCAGCCTGCCGCAGCGGCGGCAAGGGGGCAAGCCGCAAACAGCACGGCTTGCCCCCTTCTGCCGCCGCCACGGCCAACCGGCCGCGCCCCACCGACACCAGGGGCGGACATCACCGCCATCACACCAGGCGACGGCGACCGACCACGCCACCGCCGCCGATCAACCGAGTGCAAGGGCCACACCGCCGTGCGCGCGTGGCCCTTCGGAATGGAGTTCCCGTGTCCCTGACCACCACCGTGCGCAACGCCACCTTCGAGCACATGCTGGACATGCTGCGCACGCAGAACGCCGCCAAGGTCGATGTGGTGGCACCGGCCACCGCGTTGCGGGCACGCAACGGTGCGATCCAGTTGTCCGGGGTCGAGCCGGTCGTCGACGACCACGGCGTCACCCTGGTCGACGGCCTGTACGTGCCCACCGCCGCCGCGGACACCACGATCGCGGCGAAGCTGGGCATCAACCAGAAGTACCTGCGCTTCATGCGCACCGAGCGGCCCGACCTGTTCGACGCCAACGTCAACGGGCTGCTGCACGGCAAGTCCAAGCGCACCGCCGAAGGCAAGACGAGCGTGATCTACCCGGCCGACTCCCGGTCGTTTCTGTTGCGGCTGTTCCGCGGGCAGGACGGCGAGCCGGGAGTGCTGCGGGCGATGCTGTCGGACCGGTTCGGCATGGTCGACAACCTCGACCTGCTCACCGCGGTGCTCGACGGCATCCGCCAGGCCGACGTGCAGGTCGAGATCCGCTCCTGCGACCTGACCGACTCCTCCATGCACTGCAAGGTCTACTCGCCCGCCGTCGAGCGGTTGGCGCCGACCCTGCTGGCCGGCTACCGCAACCCGTTCGCCGACCCGACCCTGGAAGCCGACCGGCAGCGCGTCACCACCGACCTCGACACCGGCCGCCGCCTCGCCGCCGCCGAGGGCCTGGGCTACGAGCCGGGCTCGGAGCCGGTGGTCTTCGCCGGGTTCCGCTTCTCCAACTCCGAGATCGGTTCCGGCTCGGTGACCCTCAAGCCGGAGCTGTTCGTGCGGATCTGCCGCAACGGCCTGACGCTGCCGGCCTTGGCGTTCCGCAAGGTCCACCTCGGGCAGAAGATGGAGGGCGGCACGATCAGTTGGTCGCAGGACACCGTCAAGAAGCAGCTCGACGTCATCTCCGCGCAGGCCCGTGACCACGTCCGTGAGTGGCTCTCGCCGCGGTTCCTGGCCGAGCAGGTCGCGAAGCTGGAGGAGCAGGCCGGGGCGCCGGTCACCGAGCCGCACACCACCGTGCAGGTGCTCAAGCGCGAACTCGGGTTCACCGAGACCGAACGCGAGGGCGTGCTGCGCCACTTCATCGCCGGGGGCCAGACCACCGCGGCGGGCCTGGCCAACGCCATCACCAGCTACAGCCAGACCGTGGCCGACCCCAGCCGCGCCGACGCGCTGGACGACCTCGCCCTGCGCGCGATGGCCCTGGCCAGGTAGGAGGCAACAAGCCCTCGACGTCTACGCGCACGGCACGGGCCCACCCGGTAGCGACGGGGTGGGCCCGTGGTGTCGGTGAAAAGAGCCCGTCACCCAGGCCCGCACCCACAGGTGCGGCCGACCGCAGCGACCAGCAGTCGGTATGCCGCTCAGGGAACCGAGCGAGGACACCCGGGCGGCCACCGTCACCGAACAGCGTGCGCCCTGCCACAAGGCGACCCGGGGCCGGTATCGCCCGCTCACCGGGTCGGCGGCGCAGCAGACCTCGATTCGGCCACGCCACGGCCAGCCGCGCACCCACCTCTCGGACAACCCGTGAAGTTCTCCACAGCAGGGAAGACCATGCAGACCGCTCACATCCGCTCTCTCATGCCGATCGCCGGCGGCTCCCACGACGTGGTGATCACCGCCGCCCTCGGAGCCGACCGCCACCTCCGCCCTGCACTGTCGGGTCGTCGCCGGGTCACACCGGAGCGGCGGGACCGGGTCAAGGCGGCCATCCGCAACTCCGACCTCCCCTACCCGGTCACGCCGGTGAGCATCGACAGTGATCGGTTCGTCGGGAGCGAGCACCCGATGCACGATCTCGCCGTCGCCGTCGCGGTGCTGACCGCGGCCGGTGACATGCCGCCGCTCCAGGACACGATCGTGCTGGGCGGCGTGACCCTGGACGGCAGCGTGCGTTCGACACCCGACCTCTGGGAGTGCCTGCGCTCGCTTCGGGGACGCACCGACGTCCACCGGGTGATCGTGCCCGACACGGACCCGCTGCCCGCGCTCGACGGTGTCCAAGTGCTCGGCGCGGCCACACTGTCCGACGTGGTGGCCTACGCCCACGGCCGCCGCGACGCGCTCACCCCGGCTCCCACCGCCCACTCGTCGCCCGAACGCACGATCCCAACCATCCTCGACGACGTGGTGCTCTCGCCCTGGGTGGCGCGCGGGCTGGCAACGGCAGTCGCAGGCGGACACCACGTCCTGCTCACCGGACCCGACGACGCCGACCGGACCCTGTTCGCACGCATGCTCGCCGCCCTGCTGCCCGCACTGACCGACGAACAGGCACGCACCCTGGCCGAGAACCGACGCCACGACGCCCACGCAGACGGCGTGCCGATCGATCACAACCCGCCCTACCAGGCGCCTGGCCGCGTCGCGTCGTGGTCGGCATTGGCGGGCACCTCCCGTCGGCCCGGAGCGGCACTGCTGGCCACCCACGGCGTGCTGCACCTGACCGACGCCGCACGACGCTCACCCACCCAGTGGGCGGTGATCCGACAGATCATCGACAAACGCGCGGTGTTCCTGGACGTCGACGGCACGCCCACCCGCTTCACCGCCGACCCGCTGCTCGTCCTGTCCTGTGTGGACCTGGCCTCGGAGATGCGGCAGGTGCCGCCGTTCATCTACGACCGAGTCTCCGTCCGGCTGCACGTCACCCACGCCGACCATGAACACCGGCCCGATCCCGACCGGCCCGAGCAGGCCGCGGCGACGCTGCCGGCGCTGGCCAACAGCGTCGCCGCCGCGCGGCTGCGCGCCGCCCGCCGGTGGTCGGCCGCCGGCGTGTCCACCAACTCCGAAATTCCCGAGGACGCCCTGGCCATGAGCAGCGTCTTCCCCCGCGCGTCGTGGGAGCTGCTCGACCGCCACCACAGGGCCGGGCTGCTCAGCCGACGCGGCGTCGCCGAGGTCCGGCGCGTCGCCTGGTCGCTGGCCGACCTCGACGCCTGCGATCACCCCGAAAGCCGGCACGTCGAGCAGGCCATCGCACTACGCCTGCAAAGCCTTTCCCTCACCACCACGTGAACGGGCCCGCGGACCGCCACAACGCACGGCGCACGCCCGCTCATCCGGACACCACCCACTCACAGAGGAACACCGCCATGACCACCGAACCCGACATCGAACCCGTCGCCGACGCCCCGCTGCCGCTACTGCACCGCCGCACCCTGGTCCAGGACACCTCCCAGCAAGCGCCGTGGACGAGCATCGACGAGGTGCTGCGTGTCCTGCGCGACGCCACCCCTCCCACCACCAAGCGCAACACCGACTCCTGGGAGGCCGGTCGGGCACGCACCATCGGCATGATCGGCTCGGCCACCGACCTGCGCCTGTCACCGTCACGACAGCTGCTGTCGTTCACCGCGCGCTCCACCCCCGCCACCCGCCACGGCCGCCGCCACGTCGTCCACGTCGCCACCGCCACCCACGTGCCCACGCTCGCCGACCTCGCCTACGGCCAGGCCGACGCCACCCACGCCGGCCTGGACCTGTCCGCCGAGGCGTTCGCCGACTACGTCGAAACCCTGGAGCATCTGCCCAACACCACCGGCGCCCCGATCAACTGGGGGCGCCCGCCGAAGGAGGTCCTGGAGCAGGTCGCCTCCTGGCGTGACCCGCTGCGTGTCGGGTACGACCCCGCCGAACCGGATCTGGCCGCCGGAGCGCGGGCGCTGCACACCGCGGCGATGCTGCACGCGCTGGCCGCCGCACCGGCCCGCGACGCCGCCTGCCACAGCGTCGTCACCCTCCTGCGCGGCGTCCTGGACGGACCGCTGCCCTGGGTACACGGCCGCAAGCCCGAACCGTTCCTGCACCCGATCAGCGCAGCGCTCGACGAACTCAACGGCGGTCGCAAGACCGGCCGCGCCGATCAGCGCCCCACCGAAACCCGCGTCGAGGACGGCCTCACCACGGCGGTCATCGTCGAAGCGACGCTGACCGCCCTGGGCGGACGGCCCCGCCAAGCCGTCGACGCCCTGCGCCACCGCGCCGAGCAGCTCGACGCCCTCGACGACTGGTACATCCCCGCCGACCGCGCCCGGACGCTGCGTGACTTGGCGTTGCTGCTGGCCGAGCTGTTCTCCCCCGCTCCGACAGAACTGCAACTACTGCGCCGAGTCCGACCTGGCGACGTCATCGCCTTCCTGGCGCAGCCCGCCTGGGGGCGGGAGCTGCGGGTCGTGCAGGTGACCGGCCCGGTGCAGTACCTGGCGCTGGGCACCGTCGGCGGCACCGAACACATCGCCCTCCCCGTCAACGACGTCACCACCCCGCCCGCACGCGGCAGCGGACTGCTCGTCATCGACCCAGCCGACCGCACCTCGCCGATCGAACTGAAGATCATCGACGGTCCGCACTACCCGTTCCTGAAGGCAGGACACGTCGCCACCGACCACTGGGCGATCCTGCCCTCCAGCTTCGCCGGTGCCGACCACGAGGTCATCACCACCGCAATGCTGGCCTCGTCGCACCGCGCCGTGCACGCATTCGACGAGGCCGTTCGTCCCTGACCGCCACAGCCACGATTCGAGGCCGTAGGCACTCCCCTCCATTCGCGACGTCGATGAATCGCGCTGATGGCAGCACAGCGGGCGAGGGCTTCACGTCAAGCGCTCCATGCCCGTTCATCCGGGCGAGACCGGCCTCGCTGCGCTCGGTCGCTACGCGATCCCGCCCGGATGAACGAGCACTGCGCGCATGACGTCCTTCGGACCCTCACCCGCTGTGCCCGCCCGGCCGCGATCCACCGACGTCCCACCGGAGGCACAGATGAGCCAGATCCGCGTTTTCCTGGACTACCCCGGCGTCACCGCCGAACTGCTCAACGACAACGGCGACGGCACTGCCCTGGTGCGCCTCATCGACGTCGGGGACTGGCACTGGGAAGGACCGAGTTCCGGTGACGAGCACATCGTCGAGCTCTCCCGGTGGCCCGAGCAGAAGTCCTGACCACCCCAGCGTGCCAAAGACGGCGACGGCGAGCCGAGCCATGGCCGGGTGACTCGGCCCGCCAAGCCGATCGCAATCCCAACCAGCAAAAGGAAGAGCCGATGCAGCCACCACGCACCTCATCCGCAATCGCGCCACCTCAAACCGAAGTAGGTCGATGGGTGAACTACCACGGATCACTCGACGACCACTGGGGGCGCTACCGAATCGCCTCCGCCGACGACACCCCCGACGGTCTCCGCTACGAGCTCGTCGACGAGCACGACTACATCGCCCTCAACCACGTACGCCGCGAGTCCTTCACCCTCGTCCCAGACGACCCGCCACACCACGTGCACAACCTGCACGACCGCCTCGCGGCCGTCCGGCGCGCGGCCCACCTCAAATACGGCGACGTACTACCCGATCTGTTGGTCAGCTCTCTGCGCAGGCTGCCCGACGTGGTCGCGGCGAACCGGCACGCCGAGGCCGAGCACTACCTGCTGTCGTTGGAAGCCACCGTCGGCTGCATCACCTCCGAGCAGTTCCAGCAGCGCGCCCAGGCGGTCGTCGTCACGGTCGGCGACGACTCGTGGACGCCGTGGCCGCCAGTGCAGACGGCAATTCCCTCCTCTGTCGACGAGGTCCCGGTCGGTGCCGGATGACCACGTCCGATCGCCGCAGCGGAAATCCGTCTCCGAGCGTCGACGCCGTGGTCTACGACCCGGTGGGCACGTTCGGTCAGGTGTTCGCCGGCCCGATGCTCGCCGAGCACCTGGGCGCGCAACTGACCTGCATCGAAGTCAACGTGCTCGCCGGAGTGCTGGAGTTCTCACTGCACGACCGCGCTGCGGCCACGCGCTGGCTCACCGCGCACGGCGAACACTGCGCTGAACCCGCGCTCCACTGACCGCCAGGGCTTCCGACTCCAGCCACGGCTCGCTCCATCTCGATAATTTCCTGAGGTAACCGCCTTGAGCTCCCATGATTCCGAAGCCGACGTTCGCGATACCGAGCCGTTCCGACCCGACGGGGACGGCGGACACGTCACCGACTCGGCGGACTCCGAGACCAGCCTCGCAGATCTTGTCGCCCTCATCAGGCGCTTGGCCGACGCCCGCGACACGTGGGAGACCGCCCGCTACAGCGGCAGGCACGTCGCAGGGGCCGCCGCTTCCCGGGAGATGGCCTCAGCCATCGACGAGGCCCTCGCCGCGTTGACCGCGCGACTGGTCGACGGCGCGGCCGTGCGGCTCACCGTTCCGGAGGTGGAGGCCGACACGTTGCTCACCCACGCGGTGCCGTCACTGGCCGCCCTGTGCCGGGTGCACAACGAGCAGGACTGGTTCACCCCGCACCAGACGATCCTGTCCATCCTTGGCGGCATCGACTTCGCGGTCGAACTCGTGCAGCGCACACGGACGCGTGCAACGAACCCCGCCAGCTCCCGCACCTTTCGCTCGTTGGAGCTGAGGATCGTCGCGCTCCACACGAACCGCCCACCCACGCAGTAAGGCAACAGGCGTGAACAGCCGGTGCGGCAAGCCCGGCACCTGACGCACGCCCCGCGGCAGCGAAGCCACCGGCGACCGTCGCGGTGGCGGGGCACGCCCACGCTGCGTCGGCACCGGACCGGGGGCAAGCCCACGGGACAGGACACCCGCAGGCTTGCCCCCGCATGTCCGGCGCCGACGCCTACGCGAGTGCGCCCCGCCACCACGCGACAGACACCAGCGGCTCACCGAAGCCAATCACCAGCCGGGCAGTCACAGCCATCAACCGTGAAAGACAACCACAACCCATGCGATCGCACCGCTACCAGGTCGGCCTAATCGTGGTCGCCGCCACCAGAGACCAGGTCACCAGCACCATCCACGACACCAAGGCCGCAGACCACCACAGCCGCATCAGCAGTATGCGGTCGAACAACACGCTGCCGGAGTTCCTGCGACGCCGCGCCGAGTTCGCCATCCCCGCCGGGGTTCCCGTCGTCCGCTTCGACACCACCGATGAGGCGGTGTCCTTCGCGTTCCGCACCCAGGGCCCGTCACACCTGGAGTACCTCCCCGCAGGCGTCATACAGGGACCCGACGGCACCCAGGTGCTCTACGACGGCAGGGCGTGGCACGAGCTGGCTGGCTTCCACGTCGGCGACGACGTCTATGCCCTGCTCACCGAACAGGCCGGTATGCGCGTCGAGCGCATAGCCCAGCACGACTGACCACCGGCCCGGACCTGCCGCCGTCCGGTTCCGCTCACGGCCACCCGATCGCGGACGTCCCTCGACGCCCGCACCCCTCCGATCACATCCACCAGGGAGCACGATCATGACGTCCGACTCGACGCCCGACCCGACCACGTCCGCCTACGCACTGGACCTGAGCACCCCGGCCAAGCTGAGCGAGCCCGGCGAGCTGATCGCCGCCTCGCCGCACTTGATCGGCTACTACCCGAGTGACGCACTGCTGATCAACATCATCGTCGACGACCTGATCGAGCTGACGATGTGTGCCGAGCTGCCCGACGACAGCCTCTCCGACAGCCTGGTCGACCAGATCGCCACAGTCGTGGCGCGCCACCCCGGTGCCGCGGTCATCGGTGTGGTCGTCGGCGGCGGCGAACCCGAAGGTCTCTTGCTGCCGCGCACCGCTCTGGTCACCCGGCTGCGACGCACGATCACCGAGTACGACACGTCACTGCACATGTTCTGGACCACAGCGGTCACCGCCGGAGCCCAGTGGCGCGACTACGACAACCCGTTCCACACCGGCGCCCTCCCGGACCCGAAGACCTCCCTGCTCGCGGTGAAGGCCGCGGCGCAGGGCCTGCACGTGTTCGACAGCCGAGACGACCGCCTCGCCGTGGTGCGGCCCGACCCCCAGAACGCTCTGGCCCGTCGGGCGAACATGATCGACCTGCTGCCGGATCAGGACCGTTGGCGATCGGCGCGCGACTCCTACCGTCTGGTGATGCACCAGGTGAGGCGGACCGGCGAACGGTCGGAGGCCCTCTCCGACCAGGACGTCGCCGTCCTGGCGGTGGCCTTGTCCGACCCCATGGTGCGCGACGCGTGCATCGCCACCGCGGCGGGAGAACACGCCCACGCCGCCGAACAGCTGTGGACCGAACTCACCCGAGCGTGCCCGACCCCGGAGTGCGCGGAGCCGGCCGTGTTGCTGGCCCTGTCCGCCTACCTGCGCGGCGACGGCGGGCTCGCCGCCTTGGCGCTCGACCGTGCCGAGACCGCCGTCCCCGGCCACCGACTCGCCGCGCTGCTGGGCACCGCCCTGGACAACCAGATCCCCCCGGACAGCCTGCGCCCCATCGTGGACCACGCGGCCGAGACCGCCGAGCAGCTGGTCATGGCCAACTTCGTCTAACCCGACCGGCCGCGTTCCCCGCATCCGCGACAGCGCACCACCGGACCCATCCTCGCCTCGCACCCGGCTGCCTCGCCCAGGGGTACACCACCGTTGCCACGGAACAGCTCAGGAACGAGACCGCGCTCCAGCCAGTCGAGCAGCCATGAACCACTCAGCCGAGATCCTCGGGGACGGCACAGCCGGCTGACCGCTGCTGCCGGTCACGCAGTTCATCCGCGGCGAGGCCCGCGACATCACCGGCACCCGACATCCAACAGGAAGGGCAGGACTGCCTTGAGCATCGTGAGCACAGCACGATCTCCGGGAACTCATACGAGCGTCTCACCGCGACTGATGCGCGTCGCGCTCGACGCCGCTCGCGACGGTCACCACGTGATCCCGCTGTGGCCGCGCAGCAAAATCCCCAAGGACAAGAGGTGGGAGTCCGCCGCCACCCGCGACCCCGAGCGGATACGCGACATCTGGAGATCGCTGCCCTACAACGTGGGCATCGCCTGTCGCCCCAGCGGCCTGTACGTGCTCGACCTGGACGACGCCCACGGACACGAACCACCACCCGAGTGGGCAGGAGCCAAGCACGGTCGCGACGTCCTGGCGCGCGTGGCCGACGCCGCAGGCCAGCCCTACCCGGCTCACACCTTTACCGTCCGGACCCCGTCCGGCGGGCTGCACCTGTACTTCCGGGCACCCGCCGAACCGGAGCTGCGTAACACGATCGGACGTCTCGGCTGGCGAGTCGACACCCGCGGTGCGGGCGGCTACATCGTGGCCGCCGGATCCGTCAGCACCACCGGCATCTACAAGCCGATGAACCGCGCACCGATCGCGGCACTGCCACCGTGGCTGATTCCCCTGCTGTTGCCGCCCGAGCCACCGAAGCCGCTGCGCTCGACGAGCAGGAGACCACGCCACCCCGACGCCTACCTCGACGCCGTCGTCAACGGTGAAGCCGACAAGGTACGCACAGCACCTCCCGGGCAGCGACACCACACCCTGCTGCGCGCGGCCGGCCGACTCGGTCGGTGGGTGGGCGGTGGCGAGCTCGATGAGCACGAAGCCCGCGCCGTGCTGCACGCCGCCGCCGCCGAGCACGACGGAGTCGAAGGCTGGAGCGTTCGGGAGGCCGAGACGACCATCAGCGACGGGCTCGCCTGGGGCAGAGCCCGACCACGCAGCTTGGCCGATCTCCGCTGACCTGCCGACCATCTCTTGGCAGGTAAAGGGCTTCTCTATGGTCTGCAACCCGACTTCGCGTCCGAGGAGTCGCACACGCGCGTCGGGGGT